>NZ_JBEYXJ010000085.1:0-38670 GCF_040645015.1 Streptomyces sp. NPDC046881
CTTGGCCCGGGCCCCCAACCCCCCCCCGCCCCGCGGGGCGGACGGAGGGACTTTGCGGACACGACCTAGGACCAGCTGGTGCCCGTCAGCCGCTCGTACGCCTCCACGTACTTCTGCCGGGTCGCCGCCACGACCTCCTCCGGCAGTGCCGGCGGGGGCTGCTCGCTCTTGCGGTCCCAGCCGGAGGCCGGCGAGGTCAGCCAGTCGCGGACGTACTGCTTGTCGTACGACGGCTGGGCGCGGCCCGGCTGCCACTTGTCGGCCGGCCAGAAGCGGGAGGAGTCCGGGGTGAGGACCTCGTCGGCGAGGACGAGGGTGTCGCCGTCGAAGCCGAACTCGAACTTGGTGTCGGCCAGGATGATCCCCCGGTCCCGGGCGATGTCCCGGGCGCGGGAGTACACCGCGAGCGTGGCCTGGCGCAGCTGGGCGGCGGTCTCCGCGCCGACCTGGCGGGCCACCTCCTCGTAGGAGACGTTCTCGTCGTGCTCGCCGACCTCGGCCTTGGTGGCCGGGGTGAAGATCGGGGCCGGGAGTTCGGAGCCGTCGACGAGGCCTTCGGGGAGGGCGAGGCCGCAGACCGTACGGGACTCGTTGTACTCCAGCAGGCCGGAGCCGGTGAGGTAGCCACGGGCCACGCACTCCACCGGGACCATCTTCAGCGACTTGCAGACCAGCGTGCGGCCCGCCCAGTCGGCCGGGGCGCCCTCGGGCAGCTCGGTGCTGATGACGTGGTTCTCAGCGAGGTCGCGGAGCTGGTCGAACCACCACAGGGAGAGCTTGGTGAGCACCCGGCCCTTGTCGGGGATCTCCGTGGGCAGCACCCAGTCGTAGGCGGACATGCGGTCGCTGGCGACCATCACGAGGTCGCCCGCCTCGTTCTGGTACAGCTCGCGCACCTTTCCGGTGTGCAGGTGCACCAGGCCCGGGACCTCGATCGGCTCGGGCTTTTCTACGAATCCGGACACGGTTCCTCCCCGTGGTTCTGACCAAGTGCCTCGATTCTCCCGTATGGGGGTGATAGGGCGCGCCCGGGGGTCAGTCGCGTTTGCAGATGCGGTCCAGCAGGTTCGCCGTGGCCCGCTGGATGCGGGCGTCCACATGGCCGGGGCGGTCCAGGGCCGGGGACCAGGCGAAAGTGCCGGAGGCGAACACCCAGGCGCCGGACGGCGCCCGGTACAGGGACGTCTCCTGGTGGCGCAGGACGCCGTCGTTGTCGGTGTACGGCGAGTGGGCGAGCAGGATGCGCTCGTCGTGCTCGGGCAGCGGGGTGCGCGGGAAGTAGCGGTCCGCCTCGCCGGCGACCAGGCCCGCGATCTCGTCGCCCTCGTGCGCGCCGGTCGCCTCCCACAGCCAGTGGCCGCCGTTGCGGACGATCAGCGGGTGCGGCTCGGGCACCCGGCCCGCGTACTGGATGCCGACCAGCTGCTGCTCGGGCCGGTCGATCTCCCGCCACAGCACCGGCCGGCCCGGGCCCTTGCGCTTGCGGCAGGTCAGCAGCCGGTCCGGGACCCCGGACGGGGACGGAGCCAGCTCCACCTGCCAGTACATGGTGTTGGCGGAGAGGAAGACCAGCGAGGTGCCCCGGTCGCGGGCGTCCTCGACGGCCCGGCGCATCGGCACCGACCAGTACTCGTCGTGGCCGGGGAAGACCAGGCCCCGGTAGCGGGTGGGGTCGATCCGGCCGGCGTGCAGGTCACGGGCCTCGGCGTAGGCGATGTCGTAGCCGTAGCGCTCGGCCCAGCGGATGAAGTCGTAGGCGTGGCCGACGTGCAGGGGCAGGCCCGCGCCCGCGTAGGGGCGGTCGAAGGAGACCGTGGTGGCCGCGTCGGCCTCGCCGAGCAGCCGGCCCTTCTCGTCCCAGGCGTGGTAGAGGCTGGCGCCCGTGTGCCCGTCCTCCGGGTACAGGTTGTAGGCCTGCCAGGTGATGTCCGGCAGCAGCAGGAGCAGGTCGGCCGGGTGGTCGTCGCGGACCGTGAACGGCACGTGGGAGCGGTAGCCGTCGGCCGTGGTGAGGACGGCCACATAGGCGCCGATGCTCCAGTAGGTGGGCACCTGGAGGCGCCAGGACAGCCACCAGTGGTGGCAGGAGACCGTCCGGTCGGCGGTCAGCGGCTGCGGCTGGACGATCCCGGAGAGCCGGGGACTGGTGGTGATCTTGGCGGCGCCGTCCCCGCCGTAGTGGCCGATGCGGTAGATGTCGACGCTGAACTCCTGCGGCGGGTCGACCGTGATGTGGAAGTCGATCGCCTCGCCGGGCGCGACCGCGCCGGTGGACGTGAAGCCCTTGATCTGGCGGTGCACGTCGTCGGCCGCGCGGGGGCCGGCAGCGGCCGCGCGGGGCGCCGGGACGCGTGCCCGGTCGCTGCCGGTGAGCTGCTGCGGGCTGGGGTCGACGTACCACGGCACGACGTGGCCGGTGTCGTCGAAGTACGTCTCACTGCCGCGCAGCCAGGGCACCGGGCCCAGGCCGAAGGGGTCCGTGACGGCGTGCGCGAGTGCTCCGGACTCCCAGCGGCGGATGTGGTCCGAGGCCATGGTCGCTCCCCTCCCTCATGCCCCCGTGCCTGTCTCGGTGGTGCTCACTGTTCTCGCTGTGCTCGGTCGTGCTGTCGTATGTCGCTTGCCTTTGCCAACGGCGTGGTCGATCCCAGCACATCACATAACGCACGGGCCCGGTCACTACTCGTTGCGAATTGACCTGAAGTGGAAGTCGTCTTTCCGTTACCAGGGGTGACGCCGGGCTGGCGGGGACGCGTGCGGCGGTCGGCTCAGACGAGTCTCACTGGCTTTTCCGGGCGTATTCCGGACGCGGCCAGCCAGGCGCGCAGCGGGCCCGGGTCGCCCTCTTCGATCAGGCTGCGGACCCTGGGGGCCAGATCGGCGGCCCGCTCGCCGCCCAGCAGCAGGGACGGGCCGTCCAGCCAGTCCAGGGCGGGGACCGCGCCCGCGGTGTCCACGGCCGCGCAGCACACCATCGCCGTGACGTGGTCGGCGAGGAGTTCGCGGGCGGTGCGCTGGGGTTGCAGCGGGAAGGGGGGCAGGTCGCACCCCGAGTCGTCCCAGCGGGGGCCGTCGGGGGCCTGGTCGGTGGCCGACGTGCCCTCGCGGGCCAGTTCGGCGCTGAGGCCCGCGGCGAGGGCGGCGCTGCGCGGCGCCTGCGGGGACCCGTCCCCCTCGGCCTCGCCTTCGGCGTCCGGGAAGCCGCCGGCACCACCCGCGCGGTTCTCGTCGTCGGGCGCGGGCGTCCCCTGCGGGGGGTGCTCGGCGTCGGCGGCTCGGCGGGCGGGCCGGCCGGTCTCCTCGGCCAGGTGTTCCAGGACCCGGGCCAGGGTGGGGCCGGCCGGGGTGTGGGCGGGGCGGACGCCCAGGGTGTCCAGGACCCGGTGGAGGCGGGCCGCGTCGGTGCGCCAGGTGCGGTCGACGACCTCCTCCGGGTACGCCTGCCAGTCCACCGGCGCCCAGTCCTGTCCGGCGTCGGCGGGGCCGCCGTGGAAGAGCCGCGCGGCGAGCAGCGAGGTCGCCTCGTCCACCACGCCGGGCTCCTCCAGCAGATCGCAGGCGGGGCGCTCGCCGAGCCGGGAGGTGAAGCCCTCGGCGAGCCGGTCGCGGCGGGACAGCTCGGTGAGCGCCGCGACCACGCCCGCGTCCAGCCGGGACGGCCAGCGGCCCATGCGCCAGGCGGGCAGCGCCACCCTGGTCAGCAGCCGGTCCCAGCCGGCGTAGGCCAGCCCGACCTGCTCCTGGGCGACGATCCGCAGCCCGTAGTCCACCGCCTGGGCGCGCTCGGCCGCCGCCGCCGCGACCCCGCGCTCCATCTGCGTCGCGTGCTCCCGGCAGCCGCGCAGCAGCAGCCGGGCCACCCAGCCGAGGGCCGCGCACAGCCCGCGGACCGGCGGACAGCGGCCCGGGGTCGAGGCGACGGCCACGGCCGCATCCAGACCGCGCACGAAACGGCGGGCGGCCGCTATGTCCGGGTGGGCGGAGGGGCCCGTACCCGCGATGACCGGGGCGAGGACCGCGCGCAGCTCGCCCACGCGCATCCACCACAGGAACGGGGAGCCGATGACGAGGACCGGCGCGACCGGGATGCGGCGGCGGCCCGGGCCCGCTATCTCGTCGGGCGCGGGACGCGGGGGCGGGCCGTGGGCCGAGTGGGCCCGGTCCTCCAGCCAGCTGTCGCAGTCCGGGGTGAGCGCTATGGCCGAGGGCGCCGGCACGTCCAGGCGTTCGGCGAGGTCGCGCACCATCCGGTACAGGTCCGGGGCGGAGTCCTCCGCGATCGGCACCGTGGGGCTCATGGCGGGGCGGGCCCGGGCCACGACCACGGCGATACCGGCCGCGGCCAGCAGCACCAGCACCGCGAGCACACCGACGGTCCACCGGGCGGCGTCCCAGCCCGGGCCGACGAGACGGCCGGTGGAGGCGCCGGTCAGCAGGATCACCGCGGCACCCGCGGGCAGCAGGGCCACGGCCAGCGCCCGGCCCCGGACCCGCAGGACGGCGAGGGCCCGGGAGCGCGCGGCCTGCGCGCCCGCCTCCACACCGATTCCGGTCACGTGCCGACCTCGCCCCCTCGCTGCCGATCGCGTGCTGCCCTGGTCTTGCTCACTCCCCCACTGTGGCACCCGCCACTGACATCGCAATGCCGGTGGGCCAAGTGCCGGAACGCTTGCGCGGCACCCTAGTTGGGGCCCCGGCCCCCGTCAGCCGTATGGGCGATTGCTCACTCGATGGAATGGCTTTGGTCAGAGCTGGGTGACAGACAGCAAAGATCAGGCCCCGGATCGCTGGTCCGGGGCCTGGAAGTCGTACGAGCAGGTCAGACGGGCGGGGCTCAGGCGCCCGCGGACCGCGCCGCCTTCGCCGCGATGTCGGTGCGGTGCTGGGAGCCGTCGAGCCGGATCCGGCCCACCGCCCGGTACGCCCGCTCGCGTGCCTCGGTCAGGTCCTTGCCGGTGGCCGTGACGGACAGCACGCGTCCGCCCGCGCTGACGACCGCGCCGCCCTCCTGCCGGGTGCCGGCGTGCAGCACGTACGCGTGCGGGGCGTCCTCGGCGGCCACCTCGTCCAGGCCGGTGATCGGGTCGCCGGTGCGCGGGGTGCCGGGGTAGTTGTGCGAGGCGACGACGACGGTGACGGCCGCCTCCTCGCTCCAGCGCAGCGGCGGCAGGTCGGCGAGGCTTCCGGTGGCGGCGGCCATCAGCAGACCGGCCAGCGGGGTCCTCAGCCGGGCCAGCACGACCTGGGTCTCGGGGTCGCCGAAGCGGGCGTTGAACTCGATGACCCTGACCCCGCGCGAGGTGATCGCGAGACCGGCGTAGAGCAGCCCTGAGAACGGCGTGCCCCGGCGGCGCATCTCGTCCACCGTGGGCTGCAGCACGGTCTGCAGCACCTCGTCGACCAGCTTCGGGTCCGCCCACGGCAGCGGCGAGTACGCGCCCATGCCGCCGGTGTTCGGGCCCTCGTCGCCGTCCAGGGCGCGCTTGAAGTCCTGGGCGGGCTGGAGCGGTACGACGGTCTCGCCGTCGGTCACGGCGAAGAGGGAGACCTCCGGGCCGTCGAGGAACTCCTCGATGACCACCCTCTCGCAGGCGGCGGCGTGCGCCCTGGCCGCCTCCAGGTCGTTCGTGACGACGACACCCTTGCCCGCGGCCAGACCGTCGTCCTTGACGACGTAGGGGGCACCGAAGGCGTCGAGGGCCGCGGCGACCTCCTCGGCGGTGGTGCAGACGTAGGAGCGGGCGGTCGGCACGCCGGCCGCTGCCATGACGTCCTTGGCGAAGGCCTTGGACCCCTCCAGCTGCGCGGCCTCCCCCGAGGGGCCGAACACCGGCATGCCCGCCGCGCGGACGGCGTCGGCCACGCCGGCGACCAGCGGGGCCTCCGGGCCGACGACGACCAGCTCGGCACCGAGGCGGGTGGCCAGGCCGGCCACCGCGGCACCGTCGAGCGCGTCGACCTGGTGCAGCTCGGCGACCTCGGCGATGCCGGCGTTGCCGGGGGCGCAGTACAGCGCGGTGACGTCGGGGTCGAGGGACAGGGAGCGGCACAGGGCGTGTTCGCGGGCGCCGCTGCCGATGACGAGGACCTTCACGGGGGTCAGCCTAATGGCAAGGTTGCCGAAGGCCGGGGTCCGGGTTTCTCGGAGCTTCCTCCAAAGGAGCCGCTGAAGGGGCTCGGGAGAGGGCTCGTGAGGGGGCTCGTAGGGGGTTCCCGGGGAGCCAGAGGGGGTCATGGCCCGTCCCCGGGAAGCCTCACTCGTTGGAGAACTCCTCGACCACCGTGGCCCCCAGCTCCCGCACGATCAGCTCGTGGCCGGAGAGCGCCGACTCGTCCAGATCCGGGTCGTCGTCCTCGGGGATGTCGTCCTCGGGGGCGACCGGCGGCGGCTCGGGCGCGGCGGCCGGCCGGGGTGCGGGGGCGGACGCGGCCGGAGCGCCGCCCTGGGTGGGGGCCTGGGACGACGGCTGGGCGGGCGCGGGGCGGGGGGCGGCCGGGGAGCCGTAGCCACCGCCGGGAGCGCTGCCGTAGCCGCCCTGGGGGCCGCCGTGGGCGGCGGCGGGCGCGCCGCCGTAGCCACCGCCTCCGCCGTGGCCGGGTGAGCCGCCCGTGGACGGGGCGGAGCCGCCGCCGGACGGGTCGACCACCGCCTCGATCTTCCACTGCACGTTGAACTGCTCGGCCAGCGCCTGCCGCAGCACGTCCTCGCTGCCGCTGCCGGAGAAGTTGTCGCGGGCGCCTGCGTTGACGAAACCGAGCTGGAGGGTGGTGCCGTCGAAGCCGGTCACCTGGGCGTTCTGGCTGAGCAGGATCCAGGTGAAGCGGCGGCGGTTCTTGACGGCCTCCAGGATGTTCGGCCAGAGCGCGCGGGGGTCGAGACCGCCGGTGGGGGCGGGGGCCGCGGGCTGCGCTGTGGGGGCCGCGGGGGCGGCCTGCGGCGGCTGGGCCGGGGCCGCACGGCCGGGGCCCTGGGCCGGGCCCTGACGGCCCGTCGGAGCGGCCGTGGGCCAGCCGCCGGGGCGCCGTCCACCGCCGGCGGGCGCGGCGGTGGGCCAGGCGCCGGGGGCCGGGGTGGCGGGCTGCGCGGCGGGGGCCGGTGCCGGGTCGGGGGCGGGGGTCGTAGGCGCGGGAGCCGCGGAGGCGACGGGAGCCGCGGGCGCGGCGGAGGGGGCGGGCGCGGGCTGGACCGCAGGGGCCGGCTCGGCCGGGGCAGCCGGACCGGCGGGGCTGCCGGAACCGTCGTGACCGCCGGGCCCGGCCGGGGCGCCCGTGGCCCGGACGGCGGCACGCGCAGCCGCGGGGCCCCCACCGGGCGGCACGGCCACCCCACCGGCACCCGCACCCGCCGGGAGGGCGCCGCCGTGGGCCTCCGGGCCGGGGACGTACGCCATGGCCGGGGCGCCGGCACCGGCGGAGAAGCCGACGCCGCGCTCCAGGCGGTCGAGGCGGGCCATGACGGACCGCTGGTCGCCGTAGGCGGCGGGGAGCAGGACGCGGGCGCAGATCAGTTCCAGCTGCAGGCGCGGGGAGGTGGCGCCGCGCATCTCGGTCAGGCCCTCGTTGACCAGGTCGGCGGCGCGGCTCAGCTCGGCGGCGCCGAAGGTCTCGGCCTGGGCCTGCATCCGCTCCAGGACGTCGGCCGGGGCGTCGATGAGCCCCTTGTCCACGGCGTCCGGGACGGCGGCCAGGATCACCAGGTCCCGCAGCCGCTCCAGCAGGTCGGCGACGAACCGCCGCGGGTCGTTGCCGCCCTCGATGACGCGGTCGACGACCTCGAAGGCGGCGGCCCCGTCACCGGTGGCGAAGGCCTCGACGACGGAGTCGAGGAGGGAGCCGTCGGTGTAGCCGAGGAGGGAGGTGGCCATGGCATACGTCACACCCTCCGCTCCGGCGCCGGCGAGGAGCTGGTCCATGACGGACATGGAGTCACGCACGGAGCCGGCGCCGGCGCGCACGACGAGCGGGAGCACGCCGTCCTCGACCGGGATGTCCTCCTTCTGGCACACCTCGGCGAGGTAGTCCCTGAGCGTGCCGGGCGGCACGAGCCGGAACGGGTAGTGGTGGGTGCGCGACCGGATCGTCCCGATGACCTTCTCGGGCTCGGTGGTCGCGAAGATGAACTTCAGATGCTCGGGCGGCTCCTCGACCACCTTGAGCAGCGCGTTGAAGCCGGCCGACGTGACCATGTGGGCCTCGTCGATGATGTAGATCTTGTACCGGCTGCTCGCGGGGCCGAAGAAGGCCTTCTCGCGCAGCTCACGGGCGTCGTCCACACCACCGTGAGAGGCCGCGTCGATCTCGATGACGTCGATCGAACCCGGCCCGTTCCTGGCCAGGTCACGGCAGGACTGGCACACGCCGCAGGGGGTCGGGGTGGGACCCTGCTCACAGTTCAGGCAGCGGGCCAGGATGCGCGCGCTGGTCGTCTTGCCACAGCCACGCGGACCGCTGAACAGGTACGCGTGATTGACCCGGTTGTTCCGCAGCGCCTGCTGCAGCGGGTCGGTGACATGCTCCTGCCCGATGACCTCGGCAAAGGCCTCCGGGCGATAGCGGCGGTACAGCGCGAGAGACGACACGCATACGAGGTTAATGGCGCCCACCGACAACGGGCTCCGCCCGCGGCCCACCGGCCCCGGCCCCGACCCCGGGAACGCAAGCGCCCCCCACGCACCCGCCAGAGCCAACCTACCCTTGCTGCCTTCCGGCCCTGGGGGAGTTCAGTCAGATAGCGCCGCGTGAGGGGCTGTGCCCAGAGTACCCGATCGCGGCCCGCGGGCTGCACCGGATGCGGGCCTGCGGGAACGGGTTCGCGAGCACTCCCCTCGGTCATGTAATGTTTCCGGCGGAGGATTCGCCTAGAGGCCTAGGGCGCACGCTTGGAAAGCGTGTTGGGGGCAACCCCTCACGAGTTCGAATCTCGTATCCTCCGCCAGCCCAGAGGGCCGGACCATGAAAGTGGTCCGGCCCTCTGGCGTTCGTCCGTCTCGGTTTCCGTCTCAGTCGCTTGCCCGGACCGCTCCGGGCGGCGTCCAGAGGACGTCTCCGACCTGCTGAGCGACTTTCCGGAGCGTGACTCCCGTCACATGAGCCTCGGCGATCCCGGCCCGCGTCCGCAGATCACCGGCGCGGTCCTCACGGCTTGAGGACGACCTTCTCGCAGTGGTCCTTCTTGTTCTTGAACAGGTCGTAGCCGGTCGGTGCCTCGGTCAGGGGCAGCCGGTGGGTGATGACCCGGGTGGGGTCGATCTTGCCCTGCTCGATCAGACCCAGCAGCGGCTTCATGTACTTCTGTACGTGGCACTGCCCGGTGCGCAGGGTCAGGGACCTGTTCATCCAGGCACCCGCCGGGAACTTGTCGATCAGTCCGCCGTAGACCCCGATGACCGACACCACGCCGCCGCTTCGGCAGGACAGGATGGCCTGGCGCAGGGCGTGGGGCCGGTCGGTCTCGGAGCGGACCGCCTGCTTGGCGCGGTCGTAGAGGTGGACGTGGGAGGCACCGTGCGTGGCCTCCATGCCGACCGCGTCGATGCACTTGTCGGGGCCCCGGCCACCGGTGAGTTCGAGCAGTGCCGACCGTACGTCGGCGTCCTCGAAGTTGATGGTGGTGTAGCCCTGGGCGGCGGCCATGTCGAGCCGGTAGGTCTCCTTGTCGATCGCGATGACCTTCTCCGCGCCCAGGACCCGGGCGCTGTCCATGGCGAACTGGCCGACCGGGCCGGCGCCCCAGACGGCGACGACGTCACCTTCCTGGATGTCGCACATCTCGGCGCCCATGTACCCGGTCGGCAGGATGTCGGACAGGAACAGCACCTGCTCGTCGGTGAGGTCCGACTCGATCTTGAGGGCGTTGGCGTCGGCGAGCACCACGCGGGCGTACTCGGCCTGGCCCCCGGCGAAGCCGCCGGTGAGGTGGGAGTAGCCGTAGATGCCGGCGGTGGGATGGCCGAAGAACTTCTCCGAGATGCCGGCGTTGGGGTTGGTGTTCTCGCAGCACGAGTACAGCTCCGCCCGGCAGGACGCACAGGCGCCGCACGCGATGGGGAAGGGTACGACGACCCGGTCGCCGACGCGCAGTTCGTCGCTGACTCCGGGGCCGACCTCGACGATCTCTCCCATGAACTCGTGGCCCAGAATGTCGCCCTTTTCCATGGTGGGGACGTAGCCGTCGACCAGATGGAGGTCGGAGCCGCAGATCGCCGTCGAGGTGATCTTCACGATGGCGTCGCGGCTGTTCAGGATCGACGGTTCGGGGACGTCCTGCACCTCGACCGAGTTGCGTCCCGTCCAGCAGTTCGCCTTCATGCCAGGGCCTCCTTCAGCTCGTTCTCGGTCAGCGGTCGGGCCGGGTGCTGCGGGAACTCGCCGCGGGCCTGCTTGCCGCCGGGCGCGCCCTCGGAGCGGACGACCTCGCCGATCTCCGTGATCTGCTTGAAGCGGCGCAGGTCGTCGTCCAGCTGCTGGTGCGGTTCCTCGCCGAAGTAGCGCGCCGCGGCCTTGCCCAGCGCCCCGCCGGGTAGGTCGTAGCGCAAGGTCACCCGGATCTCCGTGCCCCGGCCGCCGGGGGCGGGCACGAAGCGGACCTCGCCGGAGTTGTCGATGTCGGCGCCGTCCACCGACTGCCAGGCGATCAGCCGGCCGGGGACGTCCTGCGTGGTCTCGGCGTCCCATTCGACCGCCTTGCCGAACGGTGCGCCGGCCCGCCAGTGGCTGGTGCGCGGGCCGGTGACGCGCACCTCATCCAGGTGCGCCATGAAGTCCGGCAGTCGCTTCAGGTCCTTCCAGAGGGAGTAAACCTCGTCCGGGGATCGGCTGACGGTGGTGGCCGCGGTCAGTTCCATGGGAGTGCTCCTACGGGTGCGGGTCACGGCCGCGTAGACGTCCGTGGCCGTGATGGCGGTGACCGCGGCGGTCGCGGCAACGGTGCGGCTCAGACCGCGACCGTCGTGGTTCCTCAGGGCCCGGGTCAGCATCGTCAGATCCATGAGGTCGCCGCCGACGCGGCCCCAGAGCCAGGCGGGATGCGGCCGCCCCAGCAGCCCTGTCGCCGCCGCCAGCTCGCGCACACCGACGGCGGTCGTGGCCGAGCGGTGCCGGAAGGCGTCGCCCACGCCCAGGGCCCGGGCGAAGCCCGCCGGGGCGACGACCTGGGGCACGCCCAGGAGCGCACTGGCCCAGCCGAGGCCCCGGACGAGCGGATCGTGCTGGAGGCGGGAGGCGGAACGGGTGTCTGTCTTCATGAGTGCTCCCCACGTGCGGTGAGGTGAACGGAAGGCGGGCCACTTGAGTGAGAAGGTGAAGGGCGCATAACGGATAACGGCGGAGTTTCCGCGTGGCCCGCATCCAATCCTCAACTCCCGTCACCGACGGGCGGCGTGACCGTTCGGTCGCGGTGCGGACGTGCGCGCGCGAGCGGGGCGCGGCTGATCGCCGCTGCCCAGGTATGGCAGGGGCGCAGGCGCCACCAGCCCGTCCGACACCGGCCGAAGCCGGGGTCGGACGCCGCTCGTCGGCCGGCCCTGTCCTGCGGGGAGCAGGCGGGCGGCGGCCCTGTGCTCCCTTACCGCTTGTGGCCGTTGCCGTGTCCGTCGGGGTGCAGGACCACCTTGGTCCAGCCCTCGTCACGGGCGTCGAAGTGCTCGTAGGCGGTGGGGGCCTCGTCCAGGCTGAGTTCGTGGGAGACGACGAAGCTCGGCTTCGCCTTCCCGCCGGCGACCAGGTCCCGCAGCGCGCGGTTGTACCTCTTCACCGGCGCCTGCCCCGTGCCCATGTGCTGGCCCTTGAACCACATCATGCCGAAGTCGAGGGGGACCTTGCCCTGGGCCTCCAGCTCGCCCTGGGCCTCCGCGCCGCCGGGGTCCTGGGGCAGGAACACGCCCACCACGCCGATGTCGCCGGTGAACCTGACCGAGTCGATCAGGCCGTTGAGCGTGAGGCTGGCGTCCTCGTGTCCCTGCGGGTCGTGTGCCTGGTAGCCGACGCATTCGCAGCCGTTGTCGGCGCCCAGACCGAGGGTGGCCTCCTTGACGACCTCCGCCGGGTTCTGCTCGGCGGTGTTGATCGGGATGGCCCCGATCTCCTCCGCCTTGCGCAGCCGGTCGGGATGATGGTCGGCCGTCCAGACGCGGCCGGCACCCTTGAGGAGGGCGGAGTAGGTCGCCATCAGCCCGACGGGACCGGCACCGAAGACGATGGTCTGGTCGCCCGGTTCGACGTGGGCCATCTCGGTGGCGTGATAGCCGGTGGGGAAGATGTCGGCGAGCATCACGTAGTCGGTCTGCCGCTCGGCGGCGTCCTCGCCCAGACGCAGCGCGTTGAAGTCGCCGTAGGGCACGCGCAGCAGCTCCGCCTGGCCGCCCTGGTAGGGGCCCATGTCGGCGAATCCGTAGGCGGCTCCCGCGAGGGCCGGTTCCGGCTGCATGGTCAGGCAGTAGTTGGTCAGCCCCTGCTCGCACTGCTTGCAGAAGCCGCAGGCGATGTTGAAGGGCAGGACCACGTACTCGCCCACCTGGACCTTGCGGACGGCCGAGCCGACCTCCACCACCTGGCCCAGGTTCTCGTGTCCCAGGGTGCGGCCGGACTCGAACGAGGTGCGGCCCTCGTACATGTGGAGGTCCGAACCGCAGATGTTGGTGGTGGTGATCTTGACGAGTATGTCGCAGGGGTGTTCTATCTTCGCGTCCGGTACGTCCTTCACGGTGACCGTTCGCGGGCCTTCGTATACCGCTGCCTTCATGATGGCTTCCCTTGATGTCGCGGCACGGCGGTGATGGAGAGGGCGCAAAGAGCCTGACTCTCGCACGTGCTGCGACGGGGGCCGTGGCTTCGGCACGCCTCTGGGGACCGCTCACCTCGGTGAGGGGAACGGTGGCTCTGCCGCCGGCTCGCTCGGCGGACCTTCAGCACTCGGCGGCGTGCGGTGCGGGTCCCCGTCCCCATGCGACGGAAACGACCCTTCCCCGATCGATCAGTGGATTTCTCGTACCCGGGCCGGCGCCGAACCGTAGACGCATCTCCGCTTCACGTCACCAGCTAGTCGGCGTCATCCTGGAGCATCCGGCGGCGTTCCTGTTCGCGCTTGGAATAGGCGGCTGCCCGGATCGCCTCGTCGCTCTCCAAGCCGGATCCCAGCGCGCCGCCCACCGTTGCGACCGAAGCGACGAACCAGGACAGCGTCCAGTAATCCGTGGCGTGCAGCGGCGTTCGTGTCGCGGAAGCGAACACCCGGTCGTTGAGGATGAACAGCGCCCACACCAAGTTGATGATCATCAAACCCACGTAGCAGACGATCACCCCGATACCCACGGTCAGGACCGTCGAGGCGTTGTAGAGAGCCGCCCTCTTCCTCGCCTCCGGGGACACCTCATCCGTTCGATGCCACAGGTTCGCGTCCACGATCAGCCAGCCGATCATGAGGGCGACAGACCCGACCATGGCGATCACCAGGCGTGGCGTGCTCAGGGAGGTGGCCAGGGTCCAGATGGTGGAGTTCACGGTGGCGACCGCTCCCGTGGCCAGTGCGGCCGCCAGGGCTTTCGACAGACCCGGCACCAACCGCCACGGCCGGTTGGCGCGGACCATACCGCCGAGCACCCTCAGGTAACCGCGCGGCCCGCTGACGACGTACCGGAGATCGACGATCTCCTGCTCACCGACCTGGCCAGGGTGAATAGGCGCAAGACGACCGGCGAAACGTCCCAGCGACTGACGCCGGGGAGGTTCCTCAGCTCCCGTGGCCCGCGCAGTCGCCAGACTCATCACAACTTCTTCGACCGCCCGCAGGGCCCTTCCCTGAAGACGCAGGCCCCCCAGCGACGGAAGGGACAGCAGTGCCAGGCCGTGTTCATGACTCAGATCCACCACGATCTTGCGCCCGTGTGAGTGCAGTGGGAGGTCGGTGAGGGCCACGACGATGTCCCAACGTTCCCCACCCCCTCGGTCCTTGATCCGGCGCGTCAACGTGGACAGGTCCTCGGTCCCTGCGGTGAAGGGCTCACTGACCACCTCGACGTCGAACCGTCGACCCTGGCCTGACCTGTCGGCGAGCCGATCAGGGAGTTTCCGCGCCATACGCTGCGCGACCTCCGTCGGCGCGTCCGGATCCGCCAGGAGAGCCACGACCGTGACGTCCTGCGACGACTCCCGCATGGCCGGACCCTTCTCATCGGCTGTCCCGGCGGTCACCAGTGTTCCCAGGATGCCGCTGAGCCAACATCGGCGCCCCCTGACACGCTGCCTCCGTCGTGTCCTCCGCGGGCCGTGCGCCAAGAAACAAGCCCTGGAATTCCCTGATCAGGTAAAGAGGGTATGGAAAAGGCAATATCGGCGGAGCGAAGAATTCCGGTGGGCAGTCTCAAGTCTCCCTCAGATTGATCGAATTTCCTTGACGATCACGTCGGCGGTCCGTGATCGTTCTGTTCATGCCGCTCCCGGGGGGAGCGAAACGGAGGGAACCATGAACGCCATAACTCGCGTATGCACGGCCGCCGCACTGACCGTTTTTCTTGGTATGGGAGCCGGGGGAATCGGCACCGCTTTCGCCGCGGACGCCCCGACGCAGGCCAATGCCGACCAGGCGCAGACGAATGCCGACCAGGACGGGAATCCGATCCCGCAGGCACCGGACGACGCCGAGGTCGACGCCCCGAAGGCCCCGCAGGGCTGCCCGCCCGACCCGGGATTCTCCTTCTCCCACGTGAAGGGGACGTTCGTCAAAGACAAGAGCAAGACCGTCTACGGACAGTCCGGCGTCACGCTGAAGGTCGAGGTCGCCAAGGGCCACACCTGGACCGGCACGATCAGTTATGCGGCAAAACTCAGCGAGTCCATTCTCGTTGCTTCCGCCGAAGAGACCATCAGCGGATCGATTTCCTACGCGAAGACCACCACCGTCACCCTGGGCGGTACGTGGAAGGTGCCGTCGAGCCAGCGCGACGGATGGCTCGCTCTCGGTTCGAAGGGATATTCCTTCGACTGGGAACGGGGTTCCTACAACGGCGGCTGCAAGTGGATCGTCTCGAACCACGGGAGCGCCAAGCTCCCGGCGCTCTCGCCCTACATCGCCCACTCGTGAGTTGAGGACGCATCGATGAAGCCTTCCCTGCTGGCCGTCGGCCTGTCGGCCCTGGTGCTCGTGTCGGCCTGTTCCGGCGGCGATCACCCCCGGGCGACCGCCACCCACGGGCCGACGACGGGGACCAGCGCCACCCCCTCGCCGGGACGGACCCCGACGAGCCCGGACCGCCTTCCCGACCCGGTGCAGTCGCCGCTCCCGGTCGGAACGAAGACGCTCCACACGGGATCGGGTCACGGTGCGGGCGGTGTCACGCTCCCCGCGTCGGCGGGGAAGGCCTCATCCGTCACCGTGAAGTGGACCTGCGCGGGTCCCGCCAAGTTCAGCATCGTGGCCGGCGGGAAGCCTCTCGCCGGGTCGCAGTGCGGTGACGGCAGCGGCGTGTTCACCGCCGAGATCCCGCACTCCCTGCTGCACGACCTGGCGTGGAAGTTCTCGGCGGCCGATTCCGTGCTCTGGCGGGTCGTCGTCGTCCAGCCGCCCGGCGACTAGACCGGCCGCCCGGCGACTAGGCCGGCCGCCCGATGACTAGGAGCGAGCGTCGGCGGTGAGGGCGATGGTGCCCTGGGCGATGGCGCAGAGGGTGCGGTTGCCGGTGTGGTCGATCGTGTACAGCTCGCAGCGGCAGACGACCCGCGTGCGGCCGGGGCGTACGACCTGGGCGTGGGCGCGGAGCAGCTCGCCGCGGGCGGGGCGCAGGTAGTCGATGGTGTAGCCGGCGGTGAGCAGCCGGGGGCCGGCGACCGTGCCGGCGGCGAAGGTGAGGGCGTTGTCGGCGGCGTAACTGAGGACACCGCCGTGGAGGAAGCCGTTCTGCTGGCACAGCTCCTCGCGGACGTCCAGCTCCAGGGTGGCGGCGCCGTCGCCGAACGCCGTCAGCCGGGCGCCGAGGTAGACGCTGAAGGGCTGGGCGGCCAGCGCCTTCCGGGCGAGGTCGAGATCCAGGGTGCGAGCGTTCACGGCCACCTCACTTCACTAGTGAACTGAGCATCGTGTCCCGTGGCTCGCCCTGTCAAGATCGGACCATGCCGCCCGAACCCGACCAGCGCCTGTTCTTCCTCCTGCAACGCGCCGCGCACACCCTGCGCCTGACCGCGGACCGCCGCTGCCTGGCCGTCGCCGGGGTCACCACCGCCCAGCTGGGCGCCCTGTTCGCCGTACGCGACCAGCCGGGCCTGACCCAGCAGGAACTCGCCCGCGTCCTCGGCCTGCGCCAGTCCGCGGTGACGCCGCTGGTGGCCCGGCTCACCGCGGCCGGGCTCGTGGCCAGGCGCGCCCATCCCCACGACCACCGTGCGGTCGTCCTGGAACTCACGGACGCGGGGGTGGACGCCGTACGCGCCGCCGGCCCGGAGATCGACCGGTTCAACGCGGAGATGCGCGCCCTCCTCGGTGACGACGGCTTCGCCGGCACCGCGGCCGCGCTGCACCGGCTCGCGCACTGGCGCCCCTAGGAGAGCGGCGTCCGGCCCGCCGGGATGCGACCTGCGAGACGCAAGCGCACCGTGGTGAAAGAGGCATCTTTCGCTGGAGGTGAGAGCCATGAGGCGCTCGTTCACTGGTGTGGCTGCTGCGGCCCTGCTGCTGGTTTCCGTCGCCTCGGTGAACGGCGTGGCGACCGCGGCCGAGCAGGCGAAGGCGCCGGGAACCGTGCCCGCGGGCTGTGAGTACCGTGACGCGTTCCCGCCGGGCGGCGGGACCAACATCGGCGGTGCGCCCACGCGGTACAAGTACACGTACACGCCGTACGCCGGTGCCCGCTTCGACAGCTGCGGCAACACGCTCAGGGTGTACTACGGCGGCTACTCCAGCCCCCGCTACTCCTACTACCAGATCAGCTACACGTATCCGTCCGGGAACAGCTGGTACACCTGGCGGATGCCCATGGGGGAACGCCAGGTCGCGACGGTGAACGCGCCCGCGCACGGTGACTGGAACTTCAAGGTCAGGGCGTGTGCCTCCTCGATCGACGAGGGCCCCAACTGCACCGGCTGGTCGCCGCAGCTGTTCCTGCACGCCGTCTGAGTCAGCGCGTCACCCGCACCGGTGCCGACACCGTCACCTGGTCCAGGTCGGACACCCGGATCGTGGCCTTCACCGTCCAGGTGCCGGGCAGCGGGACGGTGAAGGAGGGGGCGGACCAGTAGCCGCCGCGGTCGGTGACCCTGGTGTCCAGCGGGCCGACGCGCTGGGCGGGGAGCGTGAGGGTGAGGCGTAGTTCGGGCACCGCGGAGAGACCGCCGTCGGGGCCGTAGATCACCGCCTGCACGGAGTTGGTGCCGACGCGGCCCGGGTCCAGGGTGATCTGGATGCTGCCCCGGCCGCCGGCGGCCCCCGTGTCGAAGGGGATCGTGGTGACGGAGGCCGTCGGGATGCCCGGCACCGGCGCGGCGGCCGCCTGGACCGACTCCGTCGCCGCGCGGCCGGGCACGGTGCTGGTCAGGAGGGTGGTCAGGGCCAGGACCAGCAGGCCGGCCGTCGCCTCCAGCAGGACCGAGCGGCGCAGCAGGCCCAGGGCGGGGTTCGCGGGCGGTTGCGGGGGGAGTTCGGGCAGCGGGGGGCCGGTGGCCGGTTCGGGGACGCGGGCCGGGGTGGCCGCGGCGGCGCGGATCAGGCGGGCGGTCCAGGTGCGCGAGCAGGCCGCCGCCAGGAGCAGGGCGGTGACCGCGGCCAGCTTGGCCAGCAGGGTACGGCCGTACGCCGTGTCCGTGAGCGCCTGCCAGGAGCCCAGGCCACGCCAGGACTGGTAGACGCCGGTCACCACCAGGACCGTCACCGAGGCGAACGCCAGGCGGGAGAAGCGGGCCGGGACCGAGGCGGGCAGGCCGGCCGGCTCCGGGGTGCGCCGCAGGGTCCACAGGAGGGCGGCCAGACCGCCCAGCCAGGCCCCCATGGCCAGCAGGTGCAGGGTGGACGAGACGATCGCCGCCGGGACCTGGATGCCCGCCGAGGCGTGGTCGGACGCCGACCAGGTCAGGGACAGGGCCGTGGCGAGGACCGTGGCCGCGGCGAGGCCGGCCCGGGGCGGGATCCGCGTACGGCGCTTGCGCAGGACCGCCACGGCCGCCGCGGCCAGGAGCAGCAGCGCCAGGCGGAGCAGGAGCAGCCGGCCGGGGCGGGTCGTCGCCGTGTGGGTGAGGGCGGAGAGGGAGAAGCCGGCCGTCGGGGCGGCGGCCTCCTCGTAGGGGGTCCGCAGGAGGTACAGGGCGGTGCTGGAGACGAGGAGGGCGGCCGCGGCGGCCAGGACGGGGGTGCGCAGGTGGGCGGTGGCCGGCGGGCGGCAGTACGCCACGAACGCGGCCGTGCCCAGGAGCAGGGCCAGGGAGAGGTAGGCGAGGTAGCGCGCGATGGTGTGCAGGGCCGTGGTCGCCTGGTTCTCCGCGCGGTCCGTGGGCGGGGCCGCCGGTGCCGCCGTGCGTTTTCCGACCGAGAAGGTGAGGGCGCCGGACACCGGGTGGCTGTCGGCCGACACCACCCGCCAGGCGACCGTGTACGTGCCGGCGGCGAGCCGCGCGGGGAGGCTGACGCGGGCCGTGTCGGAGCGGCCCGGGGCGTGCTCGGCGGAGCCGGTGCGGATGCGCCGGTTGCCGGGGTCGTAGATCCGGAAGGAGTCGGTCAGCAGGCCGACCGATTCGGTGAAGGTGAGCGTGACGTGGCGGGGGGCGGTGCGCAGGACGGATCCGTCGCCGGGGTCCGTGGAGCGCAGGACGGCGTGGGCCGAGGCGGGCGCCGCGGTACCGAGGAGCAGGCCGAGCAGGACGACGGGGAAGAGGACAGGGAGGAGAAGGGGGTGACGGAGGGCGGAGCGCGGGCGTGTCCGCGCTGCGGGCCTCGGCCCGCGCGGCCCCCGCGGCCCCTGCCGTCGTCCCGGTCGCCGGTCTCCGTCGATCTGCACCGTCGTCAGCCTCCGTCCCCGCACGCGCCCGTGCCTCCGTACCGGCACACGCGCACCCGTGCCCACTGCCTCCGTACAGGTACGCGGAGAACCGCCGGTGTGCTCAGGGCCGGTCCGGCCGTCGCGCGGGGTCACGGGCGGCACAGGTCCCTGATCCGGGCGGCCTCGGCCGGGTAACGCGCCGTGAGATCGGCCGCGTTGCCGTGGTCGTAGTCCGCGTAGGTGAACCCGGGCGCCATGGTGCAGCCGAAGAACGTCCACGAGCCGCCCGCGGCCACCCGCGCGCCCATCCAGGTGCGGGCCGGGACGGTCAGCTGGAGGTGCTGGCCGGCACGGAGGTCCGGCCCGAGGACGGGGGTGCGGGTGGTGCCGTCGGGGGCGAGCAGCAGGAGGTGGAGCGGGTCGCCGAGGTAGAAGTGCCAGACCTCGGCGAAGGGCAGGCGGTGCAGGGCGGAGAAGTCGTCGGCGGTGAGCAGCGCGACGATGGCGGAGCCCTCGGGACGGCCGTCGGACCCCTCGGGCCCGGCCCAGGTACGCCGGAAGAGGCCGCCCTCCCGGGGTAGAGGTTCGAGGCGGTGATGGGCGATCAGCTCTTCGGGCGTCGTCATCCGGGGAAGGCTACCGCCCGGTCGAGGAAGGCCAGTTGCGCGTGCTTCTCCGGGAGGTACACGTCGGGCAGGTCCACCTCGGGCAGGACGACGGCGGGGCCGCGGCGGAAGCCCTGGCGTTCGAAGCGGGCGATCGCCTTGGTGTTGCGCACGTCCGGGTCGATCACGATCCGGTGGCGGTCCAGGACCACCAGCGCGTACGTCGTGATGGCCGTCAGCAGGGCCGAGGTCCAGCCGGGGCGCGGGCCGTCGGGGCCGGCGGGGGCGAGCAGCAGGTGGATGCCGAGGTCGCCGGGGCGGACGTCGTAGCACTCGCCGACCCGGTCGGCGGAGGGCTCGTACGTCTGGAGGAGGGCGGCCGGTTCGCCGTCCTTGGTGACGAGGTGGGCGTGGTGGGTGTCGAGGGTGGCCATGTGGGCGTAGATCTCGGCGACCTGGGCGCGGGTGAGGCCGTTCATGCCCCAGAACACGGCACGTTCGTCGCTCACCCAGGCGTGGATCAGTCCCGCGTCGCCCTCCGGGTCCAGGGGGCGGATGCGGACGGTGCCGTAGCCGTCGAGGTGCTGGACGTGCAGGTCGGTCATTCGGATTCCTCGGTGGGGTCGGGGGCGGCCGGATCCGACGAGTCCGCCGGTTCGGTCGGTTCGGGGGTGAGCAGGGTCCAGTCGGTGACCACCGGGGCCAGTTCTCCCTCCAGCCACAGGGGGAGCTGGTCGCGGTGGTGGCGGGCGCCGGGTACGCCGTCGGCGCCGAAGGGGACCACCCAGCGGCTGCCGTCCCGGTCGGCGAGATCCCAGACGTAGCGGGCGGCCGGGCCGCGGGCGGCGAGGTCGGTGAGGCCCGGGACCGCGGAGGTGCTGAGCACGCAGTCGTGGTCGCCGGCGAGACCGGGCTCCTCCGCCGCGGTGTACGGCCCGGTCGGCAGCGCCCGCCAAGGGGCCAGGCGGTGGGTGGCGGACCAGGGGACGGCGGGGGGTGCGGCGGCGACCTCCTCCAGGGCGGTACGGACGGCTGCCGCGCGGTCGATGCCGTACAGGTCCTCGGCGGTCAGCAGGTGTTCGAGGGCGTGGCCGATGCGCGGGACGAGGGCCAGCCAGGGCAGTAGGACGTCCGGGTAGGCCGGGGGTGTGGTGAGCGGGGCGAAGACCGGGTGGGCGGCGAGCCGGCGTACGACCGCGCTACGCACCGCCGCGTACGCCGCCGCGTCGGTGCTGTCCGCGTCCATCCGGCGGTCCCAGGCGAGCAGACGGTCGCGCAGGGCCGCGGCGGCGGGGGTGAGGCCGGTGAGCGCGGCGAGGTGGTCCAGGAGGGGGGCGGCGGAGCCGAGGTGGGTGTCGGTGTGGATCGCGGGCATGCCGTCGGCGGTCCAGGCGCGGTCCGCGTCGAGCAGGGCGCGGATGCGGGCGGCGCGGTGGGGCGGGGCGAACTCCACGCCGAGGGGGGTGGCGAGGCCGCGGGCGTTGGCCATCACGGCGATGCCGTCCTCGGTGGCCGGGCGGGCGTACGGCGTCTCGTGCGTGCCGTGCCAGTCATGTCCGGGTTCCCAAGCGGGCACGGGGTGGAAGCGGTTGGCCTCGGCGCGGACGGGGACGCGGCCGGCGACACGGTGCAGGGTGCCTCCGGCGGTGTCGGCGGCCTGTACGACGTTGACGGGCTCGGCCCAGGCGTCCAGGGCGCGGTCGACGTCGGCGACGGTGCGGGAGCGGAGGAGGGGCAGGAGGGCACTGAAACCGAGGTCCTCCGTGACGCGGGGCGGGTAACGCAGGGCCAGCGCCTCGGCACCGCCCGGGTGGCCCTCGTCGCCCGCGTCCAGGCCCTCCGGGCCCCCGGCGATCACCGGGCCGCGGGGTGTTTCCACGAGCTCGATCTCGACGGGGGGTTCGCCGGCGACGTGGACCGTTTCGGTGTGGCGGGCGGCTCGGTGCCAGGTGCCGTCCGGTGCGAGGGACTCGATGCCCGCGCCGGTGCGGCGCAGACGCTCGCGGTAGAGGTCCTGGTAGTCGGCCATGGCGTTGGTGATGGCCCAGGCGGCCGTGCCGGTGTGGCCGAAGTGGGCGATGCCGGGGACGCCGGGCACGGCCAGGCCGATGACGTCGAACTCGGGGCAGGCCAGGCGGATCTGCTGGTAGACGCCGGGGTCCTCGATGAAGCGGTGGGGGTCGCCGGCGATGAGGGCGTGCCCGGTGGCGGTGCGGTCGCCGGTGACCAGCCAGCCGTTGCTGCCCGCCGTACCGGGCCCGTCGGTGGCGAACAGGCCGACGGCGTCGGGTCCGAGGTGCCGTACCGCCTGCTCGCGCCAGAGCTTGGCGGGGAAGCCGGCGAACAGGATGTGCGTGCCGAGCCAGACACCGAGCGGCGTCCAGGGCTGCCAGCGGCCGGCGGCCAGGCCGGTGCGGGCGAACTCGGGCGCGCGGCGGGCGCCGGCGGGCAGGCCCTCGTTGACCCCGTCGACGTACGCCCGCACCCAGTCGGCCGTCTCCGGGTCCCGGCGTTCCAGCGCGGCGAAGCAGCGGCGGGCGGTGTCCTCCAGCCGGGCCCGGCGGGCGAAGACGTCCCAGGAGAGGGCACCGGCGCCGAGGAAGGACGCGGAGGTGCCCTGGGCGCGGTGCCGCTCGACCTCCAGTTGCCAGGCCCGGTCGCGGGCGGTGACCCGCCCCTGGGCACGGGCGAGTTCGCGGGCGCTGGACGCGCGCAGGTGGGGGATGCCCCAGGCATCGCGGTACGTCTCGGTGGTCACCCGGGGAACTCCTTTAGGTTAGCCTTGCCTAAGTTTGCCGTGGCGGAATCGTACGCGAACCGTGGAGGGGTCATGGGGCAGGGGCGGGGCTGGGAAGGCGCGGTGCTGAAACTGCTGCGCGCCAAGGACTTCGTACTGACGGTGCTCGACGCGCAGGACGTGACCCCGCACTACCGGCGGCTCCGGCTGAGCGACGGCGGGCTGCTCGCCGCGACCGGCGTCCACCCCACCATGTGGGTACGGCTGTGGTTCTCCGCCGACGGCCGGCCGCACCAGCGCGCCTACACCCTGGTCGACCCCGACCCGGCCACCGGCACGTTCGGCCTGGAGTTCGCGCTGCACGCGGGTACGGCCTCCGACTGGGCGCGGGCCGCACGGCGCGGCGACACCGTCGAGGCCACCGTCCAGGGCACCGGGTTCCAGCATCCCGACCCCGCGCCCTCGCACCTCGTCGCCATCGGCGACCCGGCCTCGCTGCCCGCGATCAACTCCCTGCTGGGCGCCCTGGGTTCGACCCCGGCGACCGTCTGGTTCGAGGGCGAGCCCGCGGGGTTGCCCTGCCGGGCCGCGGCCGGCCGGCACGAGTTCCGGGCGGTACCGCGCCGGGACGCGGGCGCCCACCTGGTGGACCGGGTCCGCGCCGAGCTGCCCCCCGTCCTCGCCGGCACCCCGCACCCGTACGTCTGGATCGCCTGCGACACGGCAACCACCCGCACCCTCGCAACCCACGTCCGCAAGAACCTGAACGTCCCGAAACAACGGGTGCACGCGCTGGGGTACTGGCGGGCGGAGTGAAGGGGCGACGGCGGGTTGAACGGGCGAGGCGCACGGGCCTGCGGGGGAGGCGGGCTGGGCGGACGCACGGGTTAGGCCGGCTGGGCGGATGGGTCTGGCGGGTTGAGCGCAGTGGGCGGGCCCGGTGGATGGGACTGGCGGGCTGAGCGCAGTAGGCGGGTCGGGCGAACGGGCCTGGCGAGCTGAGCCCAGTGGGCGGGACGGGCGCGCGGTGGTGGGTTGGTTGGGTGCGAGCAGGCGGCCGGGGGGGGCTGGGCGGGCGGGGTGAAAGAGGCTGCGGACGGAGCAGGCTCGCTCGGCGGGGAGGGAGAGACCGGGGCTGCCGGCTGAGCACACGGAGTGGACGGAGTGTCCTGGGCGAGCGCGCGGACCGTGGGCGGAGCGTCCTGGGCCGGCGCGCGGACCGTGGGCCGGACGGCCGACCAGGCGGGCTGAGCACGCGCGCTGGCTGCGCGGGCGGAGCAGGCTGAGCGCGCGGAGCGGACGCGCGGGCTGGGCACCCGGAGCGGACGCGCATGCTGCGCGGGCGGAGCGGAGGCGCGGGCTGAGCACGCGCGCGGGCTGCGCGGGCGGAGCAGGCTGGGCACGCGGAGCGAACGCGCGGGCTGAGCGGGGGCGCCGGGCCGGTGGGTGGGTCGGGCGCGCGGAGCTGGTGGGGGCGCGGGATCATCGACGCATGGACGTCACCCTGCACCTCGCCCAGGACCCGGCGGCCGACGCGCTGCTCGGGCGCTCCCCGCTCGCCGCGCTGACCGGGATGCTGCTGGACCAGCAGATCCCCATGGAGTGGGCGTTCAAGGGGCCCCGGACCATCGCCGACCGGCTGAGCGCCGAGGATCTGGACGCGCACGAGATCGCGGCGATGGATCCGGAGGCCTTCGCCGCGCTGCTCTCCGAGAAGCCCGCGGTGCACCGCTACCCCGGCTCGATGGCGAAGCGGATCCAGCAGCTGTGCCAGTACCTCGTCGAGCACTACGACGGGGACGCGGAGGCCGTCTGGCGGGGCGTCGGCAGCGGGGCCGAGCTGCTGCGGCGGCTGGAGGACCTGCCGGGGTTCGGTAAGCAGAAGGCGCAGATCTTCCTGGCCCTGCTCGGCAAGCAGCTCGGTGTCGCCCCCGCGGGCTGGCGCGAGGCCGCCGGGGCCTACGGCGAGCCGAAGTCCTTCCGGTCCGTCGCCGACATCACCGGCCCCGAGTCGCTGGCCAAGGTACGCGCCCACAAGCAGGAGATGAAGGCGGCGGCGAAGGCCGCGAAGTCGGCGAAGCCGGCGAAGAAGTAGCGCGCCGCGCCGACGGATAGCACCCCCCACCGAGCCGGCCTGCACCGTCCGCAGCCTCTTTCATCCGGCCCGCCCAACGACGGCCCGCACCAGCGCACCCACCCCCGGCAACGGCCCACCCAGGGCACCGGCCCCGCGCCCGCAACGGCCACAGCACCGGCACCCGCACCCGCACCCGCACCCGCACCCGGCAACGGTCCGCACCACGCACCGGCCCGCCCCACGCACCGGTCCCGACATCCACATCTGGCAACGGCCCGCCCCGAACACCACCCCGCCACCCATCCGGCCCACCCCACTGGCCCCCGCCCCCCGGCCGCTCTCAGCATGGAGCATGACCGAGGCACCCAGTGGTGGTCCCGAAGGGGGCCGTGAATACGACGATCGGCACGTACACGGCGGGGAGGCTCGTGGGCGGCCCGCGGTGGAGCCGCACCGTGGGCACCATGAACCGGAACCCGCGTTCGAGGGCCCCCTGCACGCCCTGTCCCGGGCCGTCTGGCAGGTCGTCCTGCTGACCGGGATCGGCTCCCTGGTGCTCGGCGTCCTGGTGCTGATCTGGCCGGACGCCTCCCTGCTCGTCGCCGGCGTGCTGTTCGGCCTGTACCTGGTCTACAGCGGGATCATGCAGCTGGTGTCGGCGTTCGGCACGCACCGGGCGACCTCGCTGCGGGTGCTGGCCTTCATCAGCGGCGCGCTGTCGATCGTGCTGGGCCTGTTCTGCTTCCGCGGCCCCATGCAGTCGATTCTGCTGCTCGCCCTGTGGATCGGCATCGGCTGGGTGATCCGTGGGATCACCCAGACCCTGGCCGCCGTGCACGACTCCCGGATGCCGGCCCGGGGCTGGCAGATCTTCCTCGGGATCCTCACGTTCATCGCCGGGATCGTGCTCATCGACTCGCCGTTCGAGTCGATCTCCGTACTGACCCTCGTCAGCGGGATCTGGCTGGTCGTGGTGGGCGTCGTGGAGATCGTCACCGCGTTCCGCATCCGCGGCCGGGCCCGCCATGTGCCGCAGGCGCTGTGACCGCCGTCAACCGCGTGTGTCCCGGGTACGCCGAGCGGGCGGATCTCGCACCCGGCGTGCAGCCTCGCCCGCCCGCCCCGGGCAGACAGCCGGTGTGAGGAGGAGCAGCAGCACACCCCGGAGCCGTACCTGGCTGCGCGTGCTCGTGCTGCTCCTCGCCCTGTGGGTGCCCGGCGCCCACCTGTCGGCCCAGGCGGCCCCGTACCTGTCGGTGGCCGCCGAGACCGCCGAGCACGAGACCCTCGACCCGGCGCTCCGGCCGCCCTTCCGCGCCGTCCACCGGGCCGACGTACCCGAACGCCCCGCACCCCTGCCCGCCCCGGCGCCCGCGCGCCCGGCGGCCCGCCCGTGCCCCGCCGTGCCGCGGGTGCCGGACACCACGCCCCTGCTGCGCACGGTGGTCCTGCGCTGCTGACGGACCCGCGTCCCCCGCGAGGTCAGTCGGTTCGACGCAAGGAGCAGCACAGCCATGCCCAACGATCCCTACGCCGTCCTGCGCGCCCTGCTGCGCGCGGAGGCCCGGCGCGGTACGGCCGCCAGGCCGGACCAGCGCACCCCGCAGCCGCAGCGGCCCCCGGAGGACCGGGCCCGCTGAACGGCCCCCGGCGGGGGCGTTCCACCGCCTCCGCCGGGCCGGTGCGCTACCGGCGCCGGCGGGCCGTGCCGAACAGGGAGCGGGTGATCTCGCGGCCGAGCTGGGTGCCGACCGAGCGGGCCAGCGACCTGAACATCCCGCTGGCGACGACCTGTTCGACCAGCGACGGTTCCTCCCTGGGCGCCGGCCCGGGCCCGGGTGCCGCGGCCGCCGGTTCCTGCGGGCGGGCGGCGCCCAGCCTCTCGTACGCCGACTCGCGGTCCACAGCCTGTGCATAACGCTCGTGCAGCGGGGAGGCGCGGACCGCCTCGTCCAGTGCGGCCGCGTCGACCGGGCCCATCAGGGACTCCGGGGCGCGCAGCCGGGTGGCGGCGACCGGGGTCGGGGCGCCGGTCTCGCCCAGCACGGTCACCACGGCCTCGCCGGTGCCCAGACCGGTGAGCAGTTCCTCCAGGTCGTACGCCGACTTGGGGAAGGTCTGCACGGTCGCCCGCAGGGCCTTGTGGTCGTCGGGCGTGAAGGCGCGCAGGGCGTGCTGGACGCGGTTGCCGAGCTGGGCGAGGACGTCGCCGGGCACGTCCTTCGGGGTCTGGGTGACGAAGAAGACGCCGACGCCCTTGGAGCGGATCAGCCGGACGGTCTGGGTGATCGAGTCCAGGAACGCCCGGGAGGCGTCGTGGAACAGCAGGTGCGCCTCGTCGAAGAAGAACACCAGCCGGGGCTTGTCGGCGTCGCCGATCTCGGGCAGGTCGTGGAAGAGGTCGGCGAGCAGCCACATCAGGAACGTCGAGAACAGCAGGGGCTTGTCCTGGACGGCGGGGAGTTCGAGGACCGAGACGATCCCCCGGCCGTCGGGCGCCGTGCGCAGCAGGTCCGCCGTGTCGAACTCCGGCTCGCCGAAGAAGTCCGCCGCGCCCTGCGCCTCCAGGGCCGTCAGCGAGCGCAGGATCACCCCGGCCGTGGCGCCGGACAGGCCGCCGATGGTCCGCAGTTCGGTCCTGCCCTCGTCGGAGGTGAGGAAGGCGACGACCGCGCGCAGGTCCTTGAGGTCGACCAGCTCCAGGCCCTTGGTGTCGGCGTAGTGGAAGATCAGGCCGAGGGACTGCTCCTGGGTGTGGTTCAGCTGGAGCACCTTGGCCAGCAGCACCGGGCCGAAGCTGGTGATCGTGGCCCGCACCGGGATGCCGTGGCCGAGGCCGCCGAGCGCGAGGAACTCCGCCGGGAAACCGGCCGGGGTCCACTCCTGGCCGACCTCGCCGGACCGCTTGCGCACCCGGTCGTCCGGCCGTCCCGGCCGCGCGATGCCGGAGAGGTCGCCCTTGACGTCCGCGAGGAACACCGGCACGCCCTGCGCCGACAGTCGCTCGGCGATCAGCTGGAGGGTCTTGGTCTTGCCGGTGCCGGTGGCGCCCGCGACCAGGCCGTGCCGGTTGAGCACCGGCAGCGGGACCCGGACCGACACGCCGGGGTGGCACGCGCCGTCCCACAGCAGGGCGCCGAGGTCGAGCGCGGGACCGGTGAAGGCGTAACCCGAGGCGATCTTCTGCGCCCCGGCGGGCCGCGCACCGGCCCCCTCGGGCCCGGCCGGCGGCACGGTCTCGCTGTCGCTCATCCCCGGCCCCCGTTCCCGTAGTAGCCCATTTGCCGGAATTGCTCCATCTTTTCAAGCGTTGCACTCCGCCGCCATGGCTGCGCCCGGAACGTCTTGACCGGTAGGCTTTCCGTGTGATCTTCAAGCGCATCGGAAACGGCCGGCCGTACCCCGACCACGGCCGGGAAAGCACCCGGCAGTGGGCGGACGTCGCGCCGCGCCCGGTCCGCCTCGATCAGCTCGTGACCACCAAGCAGCAGCTCGATCTGGAGACCCTGCTGGCGGAGGACTCGACGTTCTACGGCGACCTCTTCGCCCACGTCGTGAAGTGGCAGGGCGACCTGTACCTGGAGGACGGCCTGCACCGCGCGGTGCGCGCCGCCCTGCAGCAGCGCCAGGTGCTGCACGCGCGCGTGCTCGAACTCGACTGACCCGGCGCGACACGGCGGTTGCCCCTTTCGGGTTCCGCTGAGCGGCCTCGACTGATCATCTGATAGGCATCGCCGCTCAGGCGCACTACGCTGCGTTCATGAGCATGCTGACTCCCCCCGGCATGGGCGGCCAGTACCGGATCACGGGGGACAAATACCCTCGGATGCGTCCGCCCCGACGGCACGGCAGGCTCGTGGCCGCCGTGGTGGCGTCCACCGCCGTGCTCGGCCTGGTCGGCTGGGGCACCCTGCAGCTCATCGACGTCTTCACGGGCGGCGGCGGCACCTCCACGGCGTCCGGCGCCGGGACCCACTGCCGGACCAAGGCCGCGGCGGCCCCGGTGGCCCGGGTACAGCCCCTCCCCGAGCCCGGCCGGATCACCGTGAACGTCTACAACGCCACCAAGCGCACCGGGCTCGCCAAGAGCACCGCGGACGAACTGAAGAAGCGCGGCTTCAAAATCGGCAACGTGGGCAACGCGTCGAAGCAGTACGACAAGAAGGTGAAGAGCACCGGGATACTCCTCGGCTCCCCCGCCGCCCAGGACACCTCCCTGCGGGTCCTCGGCACCCAGCTGGCCGGCGCGGAAACACGCGCCGACGGCCGCAAGGGCGCCGACCTGGACCTGATCATCGGAGACGCCTTCAAGGGCCTGGCCAGCCGCGCGGCGGCCGACCGGACCCTGACGGCCCTGACCGAACCGCAGCCGGCGGCCACGACGAAGAAGTCCTGCTGAGCGGCGCCCCGGCAGGGGCGCACCCCGGCAGGCGCGGAGCGGACTACTCGGCGGCCCCGTAGAGCCGGTCCCCCGCGTCCCCCAGCCCCGGCACGATGTACCCCAGCTCGTTGAGGTGGTCGTCCACGGCCGCCGTGACCACGGTGACCGGCGTACCCGCCAGCTCCCGCTCCATGACCTCGACGCCCTCCGGCGCGGCCAGCAGCACCACGGCGGTGACATCGTCGGCGCCGCGCTTGATCAGCTCCTGGATCGCCGCGACCAGCGTGCCGCCCGTGGCCAGCATCGGGTCGAGGACGTACACCTGGCGGCCCGACAGGTCCTCCGGCATGCGCGAGGCGTACGTGGACGCCTGCAGCGTCTCCTCGTTGCGGATCATGCCCAGGAAGCCCACCTCGGCGGTCGGCAGCAGCCGCACCATGCCGTCCAGCATGCCGAGGCCGGCCCGCAGGATCGGCACCACCAGCGGACGGGGCCGGGCCAGCTTGACGCCCGTGGTCTGCGCGACCGGGGTCTGGATGTCGACGGCCTCGGTGCGCACGTCCCGCGTCGCCTCGTAGGCGAGCAGGGTGACCAGTTCGTCGGCGAGCCGCCGGAAGGTCGCGGAGTCGGTGCGGCGGTCGCGCAGCGTGGTGAGCTTGTGAGCGACCAGGGGGTGGTCGACGACATGGAGACGCATGCCCCTAACGGTACCTGCGCCACGGGTCGCCCTCACGCTGGCGTCAAACCGGCCATCCGGGGGAAAGTGGGAAGGACGTAAGTGGGGTGGTGAGACGTGTCCGACCAGCGTGACCTGCCCGCGGACGCCTCCGGAGCCGGCGACCCGACCGGCCCCGCCGCGCGGTCCGCGAGGACCGATCCCGACAAGCCCGAGAGCGAGGCCGCGCGCCGGCGGCGCCGCGCCCAGTTCCTGCGCGACCTCGCCGAGGCCCGCGCCCTGCGCGCCCGGGTGCAGCCCCGGCGCGCCAAGGCCGCCCGGCTGCGCCACGCGATGCGCATGCGGACGTTCCGCTGGTAGCCGTGCGGGACGCCGCCGGACAGCGGAAGATCCACGCACGCACCGGTGTTGGGGAGGTGGGCGTGCGTGAGCCCGGGGAAAAGCCGCGTACGATCCGCAGGTGGCGGCAATGAGCGCGCTGGTGAGCCGATCACGGATCCACGATCGAAACAGCCAGACACAGGGAGCCGAAGACGTCCCCTGGACGCCTTGTTTCTGCCACGATTCCGAGTGGGTGGGGCTCGGAGCCCCAGCTCTCCCCGCCCACGTACCTCCGCCGGGGGGACCCCCAACCGGCACGCCTATGACCAGTGGGAGAGTCACGGTGTACTTCGCCGCACTGCTCGCGCGCACCGAAGACGGGTGGGAAGCGAGCGACACAGAGCTGGACGATGTGGAGACCCTGTCGGATCTGGCCGACCTGGCCCGGGAAGCCTCTCCCGACGAGGACACGGTGCTCGTGCTGATCGAGCAGGAGGACTCCTGGTTCGGTGTCGTCCGCGTGGACGGCGAGGACGACCCTCGCATCTACGTCTCGGACGCCGCCGCCGCCCAGCGCAGCGCGTACGGGGAGCTGCTGCTCACCGACGAGCTGCTCGGCCGGGAACCCGGCGCGGACGACGGCCCGGACCTGGACGCCCTGGACCTCGACGGCACGGAGGACGGGGAGTCCGAGGACGACGAGGAGGAGGGCGGCGCCGCCGACGCGGTGCCGCACAGCCCGGTGGGCGACAGCGAGATCCTCGACGACCTGGGCATCAGCGAGAAGGAGCTGCGCGCCCTGGACGCCGACGACGCGCTGAACACGATCGCCGAGGCCCTGGGCGCCTCGGAGGTGCTGGAGACCGTCCGCTGACCACGCCACAGGACCCGCTGCCCACGGGGCGGATACCGCAGGGCGCGCCGGATCCGGTACGGGACCGCTGGCGCGCCGCGATGCGGCACGCCCTGGCGGAGGCCGACCTGGCCGTGCGGGGCGGGGACGTCCCCGTCGGCGCCGTCGTGCTGTCCCCGGACGGTACGACGGTGCTCGGAACCGGGCACAACGAGCGGGAGGCCACCGGTGATCCGACGGCCCACGCGGAGGTCCTCGCGATCCGGCGGGCCGCGGCCCGGCTCGGTCAGTGGCGGCTGACCGGGTGCACGCTCGTCGTCACGCTGGAGCCGTGCACGATGTGCGCGGGCGCGCTCGTGCAGTCCCGGGTGGACCGGGTGGTCTACGGCGCCCGGGACGAGAAGGCGGGCGCGGCCGGCTCCCTGTGGGACGTGGTGCGCGACCGGCGGCTCAACCACCGCCCGGAGGTCATCGAGGGCGTGCTCGCGGCGGAGTGCGCCCGGGTCCTCACCGATTTCTTCCGGGACCGCTGACGGTGTCCCTGACGGGGGCACCCGCTATCGATTTCAAACCTCGCCCCACCTTGCTGTAGGGTCTCCCTCGGTAGCGTGTCCGAGCGGCCGAAGGAGCTCGCCTCGAAAGCGAGTGTGGCGCAAGTCACCGAGGGTTCAAATCCCTCCGCTACCGCTTGCAGGAAGGCCCCGCCGAAGAGCGGGGCCTTTCGCGTGTTCCGGACACATCGCCCGCGCTCCGGCGGGCTGTTGGCCGTACGCGAAGGCCCGAAGGTTACACTCGCCGCCGGCAGGCAGGGGCCCTCGGGCACTGGTACAGGGGAGGCCGCGGTGGCGGTGAACGCCAAGAAGATCGCCGTGTACGTGCTCGTGGTCTTCGCGCTGTACGTGATCATCACGGACCCGGCCAAGGCGGCCGACTACGTCCAGATAGGCTTCGAGGGCATATCGGACGCGGCCAAGGCCATCGGCGACTTCATGACCTGGGTCGCCCACGGAGGAAAGAGCTGAGGTACCCCATGATCCGCCACCTGGTCCTCTTCAAGCTGAACGAGGGCGTCGAGCGCGACGATCCGCGGGTCGTGGCGGGCGTGGAGGCCTTCCGGGCGCTCGGTGGCCAGATCGAGGAGCTGCGCTTCTGGGAGTGCGCCTGGAACATCAGCGACCGGCCGATCGCCTACGACTTCGCGATCAACTCGGCCGTCGAGGACGCCGACGCCCTCAAGCGCTACCTGGAGCACCCGGCCCACCAGGCGGGCGTCGCGCTGTGGCGCGAGTTCGCCACCTGGGTGATCGCCGACTACGAGATCGCCGGGCAGTAGCCCCGGCCCGCGCGCTCGCGACAGCCCCCCACCCTTTCCGGCGGGGGGCTTTCCACGCTCTGCTTACCCCAAGTTGACGGCGTTTGAAACACAACACGGGGTTATCGGGTGCTTGCACACAGTGCACATGTCTTGTGATGCTATGACCGCTTTTGACGGATGATTGACCGATGAAGAGGTGGCGTTGACCTTGTCGGCCAGTACTGCGCCGCCCCAGGAAGAGGCGCCCCCTCCGACCCCACCGGACCCACCGGACCCACCGGCCCCCGAGAAGCGCCGCGGCGCCGACACCCGGGCCCTGACCCAGGTCCTGTTCGCCGAACTGAAGGAGCTGACCCCGGGCACGCCGGAGCACAACCGGGTGCGGGGCGCGCTGATCGAGGCGAACCTCCCGCTCGTGCGCTACGCCGCCGCCCGCTTCCGCTCCCGCAACGAACCCATGGAGGACGTCGTCCAGGTCGGCACCATCGGGCTGATCAACGCCATCGACCGCTTCGACCCCGACCGGGGCGTGCAGTTCCCGACCTTCGCGATGCCCACCGTGGTCGGCGAGATCAAGCGGTACTTCCGGGACAACGTCCGCACCGTCCACGTCCCGCGCCGGCTGCACGAGCTGTGGGTGCAGGTCAACAGCGCCACCGAGGACCTGACCACGCTCTACGGCCGTTCCCCCTCCACCGCCGAGATCGCCGAGCGGCTCCGGATCAGCGAGGAGGAGGTGCTCAGCTGCATCGAGGCGGGCCGCTCGTACCACGCCACCTCACTGGAGGCAGCCCAGGAGGGCGACGGACTGCCCGGCCTGCTGGACCGGATCGGCTACGAGGACCCGGCCCTGGACGGCGTGGAACACCGCGACCTGGTCCGCCATCTCCTCGTCCAGCTCCCGGAGAGAGAACAGCGCATCCTCCTTCTGCGCTACTACAGCAATCTCACCCAGTCACAGATCAGCGCGGAACTCGGCGTCTCCCAGATGCATGTCTCCCGACTGCTCGCCCGTAGCTTCCAGCGACTGCGTTCCGCAAATCGGATCGACGCATAGCGGCAGCAGAAGCCGTAGCGGCTGATGCATAGCAGGCGCACGGAAGCACGGCTCGAACGGCACTGCATCGCAAGCCCGATCGAGAGGTAACCGGCGCGAGCGAAATCGCTCACCAGGGCGGTTGCCGTCAGTTGGCCCCCGAAATACCGTCAGACCCCTTCTTTCCAGGGCCGATCCGGATCTGACATGTCGACATGTCGGTACAGCGCGTTGCCGACATGTGACATTCTGCGGGAAGCGCGTTTGCCGTGGCTTCGGCTCCGGTATTCAGGTGAGGGCTGCGTTGCTCGTGAAGACAGCGCCGCCGCGACCGTCCCGCGACCCAAAGGGGGTGGCATGTCCGCAGACCAGGGCAGCTCGAAGGTGCTGACGCCCACGATGAGCGAGGCAGCGCCCAAGGAGCTCGACGCTCTCGACGTCCTCGACGGCTTCGAGGGTGTCACGGCCCTCGAAGCCGTGCCGTCCCCGGCCGCCGACCCGGCCGCCGAAGCTGTCCCGGCCGCGCAGGCCACGGCGAACCTCGACACCCGCACCCTGTCCCGCTCCCTGTTCCTGCGCCTGGCCGCGCTGGACGAGGACAGCCCCGAGCGGGCCTACGTCCGGGACACCCTGATCGAGCTGAACCTGCCGCTGGTCCGCTACGCGGCGGCCCGGTTCCGCTCGCGCAACGAGCCGATGGAGGACATCGTCCAGGTCGGCACCATCGGCCTGATCAAGGCGATCGACCGGTTCGACTGCGAGCGGGGCGTGGAGTTCCCGACCTTCGCGATGCCGACGGTCGTGGGCGAGATCAAGCGGTTCTTCCGCGACACCTCGTGGTCGGTGCGGGTCCCGCGCCGGCTGCAGGAGCTGCGCCTGGCCCTCACCAAGGCCAGCGACGAGCTGTCGCAGAAGCTGGACCGCTCGCCGACGGTGACCGAGCTGGCCGCCGTGCTCGGCGTCTCCGAGGAGGACGTGGTCGACGGCCTCGCGGTCGGCAACGCCTACACCGCCTCCTCGCTCGACTCCCCGGCCCCCGAGGACGACGGCGGCGAGGGCTCCCTGGCCGACCGGCTCGGCTACGAGGACACGGCCCTGGAGGGCGTGGAGTACCGCGAGTCCCTCAAGCCCCTGCTGGCCAAGCTCCCGCCCCGGGAGCGGCGGATCATCATGCTGCGCTTCTTCGCCAACATGACCCAGTCGCAGATCGGCGAGGAGGTCGGCATCTCCCAGATGCACGTCTCCCGCCTGCTGACCCGGACGCTGGCCCAGCTCAGGGACGGCCTGATCTCGGACTGAGCCACGCATGCGGGCTTCCGACGGCGGGCTTCCCATCTGACGGTACGTCAGCCACCATGACCGGATGCTGCGTACCGGGATCCTTCGTACGTCGACATGGACGCATGGCCGCCGAGGCGCCGTTACGGCAGCGTCGGCGGCCGTCGTCTGTCTGGGCGGGGTGCTGGCCGCGTGCGGCGGCGGTCCGGGCGGTGGTCACACCGCGGTCGGCGCGGGCGGGGGCGGCCCGACCGCCGTACGGCCGTCGGGGTCGGTGACGCTGGTGCCGCTCGACGGGGCGCCACCACGCTCGGCGCGCCCTTCGTCCGCACCGAGCGGTTCGACCGGGGCCGGCGACACGGGCTCCGCCGCACCCACGCGCACCGATCGGGCCACGCCGGCCGAGCCCGCGGGGAGAGCCACCCCCGGCACACCGGATCCGTCCGGCAGCCGCAGCGGTCGTACGACACCGCCGGCGGCCTCGCCCGGCCCGACCCGGAGCCGTACGACGCCTCCCGCGACTCCCGCCGACCTCTCCTGGGGCACCCCGGCGACCGAGGGCACCGACCGGCGCTGGTGCCAGAAGGTGACCGTGGCGTTCCGCAACTCGGGGGGTACGGCGGTGCGTTCGGGCTCGGTGACGTTCGGGACGCACGTCATCGGCGCGCTCGGCGTCGACTGGGGCACGGTCGGGTCGACCGTGGAGCTGCCCGTGCCGCTCGCGCCGGGTGCGCGCCGGGACCCCACGTGGACGGTGTGCGTGGATGCCTGGAGGGTGCCGCTCGGCATGCACATCGAGACGCGGGACGTGTCCGTCGAGTGGGAGTGACCCTTACGGGCCCTTGCTACATCGCCAGCCAGGCGACGCCGGCCACCACGGCGAGCGCCAGGACGACACCGATGATCAGGCCGACGCGGGGGCCGGAGGGAGCCGCCTGCTGCTGCCGCCCCTGGGGAGCCTCGTCGACGAACGCGCGGAACATCTGGGTGCTGCCTGCGGGGTCGTAATTGCCCTGGGGGCCCTGGGTGTTAGCCATGCCCCGAGACCCTAGCGAATCCCGGGGACCGACCCAAGTGCGGGGCCACCGGGACAGACGGGGGCACGCCACCCGCAGCCACCGGCATGTTTACGTTCGCAATACGTGCCTTTGCCAACTTTTTGCGCCGGCCACCCCCGATTTGTTTGCCTTCAGCAACCAAGCACCTTTATGGTTGCCCTAAGCAACGATACGGGAGGTGTGATGGCCGAGCAGGCGCAGTTCGAAGAGCTGGCGCGTCAGCTCAGCGCCGTCGGAGCCGTGAAACGGGACATGGGGCGGATCCTGCCCCACGACTGTCCGGCCGGCTCGGCCGCCGTGCTGACGCTGCTCGGCCGCCACGGCGACATGCGCATGAGCAAGCTCGCCGAGCTGCTCGCCGTGGACATGTCGGTCACCAGCCGGCATGTCGCGCACGTCGCCGCACGCGGCTGGATCGAGCGGCACCCGGACCCCGCGGACAAGCGCTCGCGCATCCTGCGCCTGACGCCCACGGGTCTGGAGCAGCTCGACGAGCTGTCCCGGCGGACCACGCATCTGCTCGCCGAGCGGCTGGCGGACTGGACCGACGAGGACGTCGCCGAGCTGATCCGGCTGATGACGCGCCTGCGCGCGTCCTTCGGCGACTGCCGGTCCGCCCCGCTGCGGCTCCCCGAACCCGTATCCCACGAGACCACCCGTACACCCGCAAGCACATAAGAGAAGGAAGCCCATGGCAACGACCACACCAGCCGGTGTGCGGGCTCACGCCAAGCACGGGGGAGGCTCCCACGGCGATGCCCCGATGACGCACCGGCAGATCATGGAGGCCCTGTCCGGGCTGCTGCTCGGCATGTTCGTGGCGATCCTGTCGTCCACGATCGTCTCCAACGCCCTGCCGCACATCATCGGGGACCTCGGCGGCGGCCAGTCCGCCTACACCTGGGTGGTCACCGCCGCCCTGCTGTCGATGACCGCGGCCACTCCCCTGTGGGGCAAGCTCGCCGACCTGTACAGCAAGAAGGCTCTCGTCCAGATAGCCCTGATCATCTACGTGGTCGCCTCGATGGCGGCCGGCCTGTCGCAGAACCCCGGCATGCTCATCACCTTCCGGGTGTTCCAGGGCATCGGCGTCGGCGGTCTGTCCGCCCTGGCGCAGATCGTCATGGCCGCGATGATCTCCCCGCGCGAGCGCGGCCGGTACTCCGGCTACCTGGGTGCCACCTTCGCCGTCGCCACCGTCGGCGGTCCGCTGCTCGGCGGTGTCATCACCGACACCTCCTGGCTGGGCTGGCGCTGGTGCTTCTACGTCGGTGTCCCCTTCGCGATCATCGCGCTGATCGTGCTGCAGAAGACCCTGCACCTGCCCGTGGTCAAGCGGGAGGTCAAGGTCGACTGGGGCGGCGCCACCCTCATCTCCGCCGCCGTCTCCCTGCTGCTGGTCTGGGTCACCTTCGCCGGTGACAAGTACGACTGGCTGTCCTGGCAGACCTATGCGATGGTCGGCGGTTCGGTCGTCCTCGGCGCGCTGTTCGTGCTCGTCGAGTCGAAGGCGAGCGAGCCGATCATCCCGCTGCGCCTGTTCCGCAACCGCACGATCACCCTGGCGTCGCTCGCCTCGCTGTTCGTCGGTGTCGCGATGTTCTCCGGCACCGTCTTCTTCAGCCAGTACTTCCAGCTGGCCCGCGACAAGTCCCCGACCATGTCGGGCGTCCTGACCATCCCGATGATCGGCGGTCTGTTCGTCTCCTCGACCGTCTCGGGTCAGTTCATCACCCGCACCGGCCGCTGGAAGGCGTGGCTGGTCAGCGGTGGCGTCCTGGTCACGGCCGGCCTGCTGCTGCTCGGCGGCATCCGGTACGACACCGACTACTGGAAGATGGCCGTCTTCATGGCCCTGCTGGGTCTCGGCATCGGCATGATGATGCAGAACCTGGTCCTCGCCACGCAGAACCAGGTGGCGCCCTCCGACCTCGGCTCGGCCAGCTCGACGGTCACCTTCTTCCGCTCCCTCGGCGGTGCGGTCGGCGTCTCCGCGCTGGGTGCCGTGATGTCCCGCCGGATCACCCACTACGTGCAGGACGGCGTCGCCGACCTGAGCCCGAAGTACCAGAAGGCCCTGGCCGGCGGCTCCGGTTCGACCGACAGCATCCCGGACATGGACGCGCTCCCGAAGCCGATCCGGACGCTGCTGGAGAGCGCCTACGGCCACGGCATCGCCGACGTCTTCCTCATCGCCGGCTGCCTCGCCGCCATCGCCTTCCTGATCACGCTGTTCATCAAGGAGGTCCCGCTGAAGACCAGGGGCGCGCTCGCCCAGGCCACCCAGGGCGAGGCCCCCGTGACCGACCCGGCCGCCGCGCCGGCCGTCGCCGAGGCCCAGGCTCCGGCTCCGGCTCCGGAGCGGGTGCCCAGCTGGGCCGCCCCCGTCGTCGGCGAGAACGGCACCACGGCCACCGCGGCCACGCAGCCGGGCGCCGTCGCCACGGTCGCCGAGCCCGGCACCGGTGGCGGCATCCCGGTGCACGGTTTCGTCCGCGGCGCCGAGAGCGCCCCGGTCCCGCAGGCCGCGATCACCCTGATCTCGCTGTCCGGCCGCCAGCTGGGCCGCTCGGTCGCCCAGGCCGACGGTTCCTACGCGCTCGACGCCCCCGGCACCGGGTCGTACGTCCTGATCGCCTCCGCCGACGGCTACCAGCCGCAGGCCTCCACCATCGTGGTGGGCGGGGAACCGCTGTCGTACGACATCCTGCTGAGCGGCACCAGCGGGCTGACCGGTGTGGTCCGGGCCGCCGGGAGCGCGCTGCCGGTCAAGGACGCCATGGTCATCGTCACCGATGTGCGCGGCGACCTGCTGGCCACCGCCGCCACCGGCGAGCAGGGCGACTTCGCCCTGACCGACCTGGTGCCGGGCACGGTGACCGTCGCGGTCAACGCGAACGGCTTCCGGCCGCGCGCCCTGCCGGTCGAGGTCGGCGCCACCGGCGTCACCCGCGTCGAGGTCGACCTTGACGCCGGCGCCCGGCTCCAGGGTGTCGTCCGGGCCCCGCACGGCCCGCTGGCCGACGCCCGGGTGACCCTGGTCGACCAGGCGGGCAACGTGGTCGGCAGCGCCACCACCGGTGCGGACGGCGCGTACGCCTTCACCGACCTGGACGGCGGCGACTACACCGTCATCGCGACCGGCTACCCGCCGGTGGCCACCGCGCTGACCGTGGCCGGCCCCGGCGTCGACGGCCACGACATCGAACTCGCCCACCCCGGCGAGTAGTCCACACCCCGGCCCGTGGCGGCGCGCGCCCTGAGCGAAGGGCGCGCCCCGCCCGGGCCGGGGGGCTAAGGCCCTGTTTTTTTGTTTTTTTTTGGTGTAAATGGTTGGGGCTTATCGCGCAGTATCGGTAGGCGGGCGGGGGGGGGGGGTT
>NZ_JBEYXJ010000086.1:0-38079 GCF_040645015.1 Streptomyces sp. NPDC046881
ACCTAAAACAACTATATTGCCCACGCCCAATTAAATCATTTAACCCCCCCGCCGGGGGATTATCTTGGGGGCCGCCCGGGGGGTGGCGGGGGCGGCCCCTTCCCCCTTGTTGCTCGTTCGGGTGCGTAACTCATGCGGGTTCCGGCCCCGGTGTCCAGGCTGGACCTCAGGATGAGTCTTCTCGTGAAGGTGGCAGAACATGCCGACGTACGTCGCCTTGCTGAGCTGGACCGATCAAGGGATCCGTCACTACAAGGACACCGCGAAACGCGCCGAGGCGTTCGGTTCAGCGGTGGAGAAACTCGGAGCGAAGCTCCTGAGCGTCTACTGGACCGTCGGTCCCTACGACCTCGTGGCCATCATCGAGGCCCCTGACGACGAAACCGCCACCGCGGCACTCCTGCAGCTCGGCGGTGTGGGCAACGTCCGCACCACGACCCTGCGGGCCTTCGGCCGAGAGGAGATGGAACGCATCATCGCCAAGACGTCCGGCTGACGACAGCGACCGTCGACCGCGAGACATCCTCGTCGACCGTGGCTGATACCGGACCATGTGCAGCTCAGCCGGCCGCGCGGCAGCCGGGTCAACTCACCGGGCTGGTCAGGATGCAGTGCGGATAGTCGTTGTCCGGATCGCCGATGGGAACCCAGAGCTTCAGGACCTCGCCCTGCCGCAAGGCGGCGTAGGAATCGGGCCGCCGCTCACCCTCTCCGGGGTGAGCGGCATCGAAGGAGTGAGCGGCGTCGAAGGTCACACCGACGAAGCTCTGCTTCTTGTTGGATCCCTGCTCCCAGGTGCCTGTTCCGGACCAGGTCAAACTGTCGTACCAGGCGACGGCGACGCACACCTTATGGGCGGTGAACGTCCCGTCCCGCTTCAGCGTGAGGGTGCCGCCGTCGGCGTCGGTCCACGTGGTCGCAAGTGCGGCCGGTTTCAGCACCACCGGTTCGCCCTCGGGCGGCGGCATGACCGTGAGCCTGCCGCAGGCCGTGAGAGCAAAGGCCATGGCAAGCAGGATCAGCGCGGTACGACAGCTACGCAACACACTCCACCCCCAACGGGTTCTCCGCATGCCGCGTGTGCGACCAGGGGACTGAAGAACCCGCGCCGTACCCTGGCACGGATTTTGAACACGTTCAAGTTTCAGTCGTCGGTGGCAATCCTCTACGAGGCGTGAGGCGGTACGACAGCGAGGCACAGCGGCCGTTGGCGGCCGGGCCGCAAACAGCCCATGGCTCATCTCCTTGGCGAACTGCTCCCTGGCCCGGCGCCACCACAGGCACCGCGACGGGTTGCCGACCACCCAGGGCAGAGAACAGCTGCCCGCCGCTAAGCCAAGTCAGCCACGAGGCAGACACCCCGACTGATCAAGCGCACGTGTGCCTCACCGCACCCCCACCTGCCTCAGACACGCCACTGACTCGCGTCGTCGACCAGAACAAGCCGCGACGGCCGACCATGAGGGGATACCGGGGCCACCTCGCGGCCCCCTGCTCCTGACCGGTATCGACGAAGGAGTCATCCGACCCGACCTCGCCGAACGGCTCCTGCCGCTGCGGCTGGAGCGGCCCCACGTCCGGCACACCGAGGCCGAACTGTAGGCGGAGCATGCGGAGGTTCCGCTCGTCGCTCTCGGTCGCTCTTGAACCTCACGCCCAAGGCCCGCGCCGCCGAGGCGGAAACCCCAACGATGTGCGGATGGCCGCCTTCGCGCACCTGCGCGCACCCGCTTCAGCAGTTCGATCCGAGCCCTGCTCCGCCTACTGCCGTCGACCGGTGCGACGGTCGGGCACAGGCGCTGGTGTATGCCCCCGTCCGGCGTCGTGGAGGTCAGCCGTGGATGTCAGATGCCCGGAGTCGAAGCCTGCGAAGATCAGCTGCCCCGGTCGTAGCCGTTGCTCACAATCCTTGGCGACGCGAGACGTGACCGCTTGCTCGTTGCTGCACGTCTCGGCTGTACGGCCCGGGGCCGGCGGGGACTGCTCAGGACGTCGATCGGCGCCACGGCTCGTACGGCCACGCCGTGAGCCGCCTCTTCAGAGCTTCCCGCCGATCTCGCACGCGCGGCACGGGGGCTGGCCGCAGGTGCACTGCATGAGGGCGTCGACGACTCCGTGGTCGTGGTAGAGGCACTGGTCTTTGCAGGTGTGCCGCGGAATGAACCCCGCGGGGATCTCGCCGGGCCACGGCTCGTGGCCGTCCCTGCAGCGGGCGAACTGCTCGGGATCGGTGGAGTGCAGGTCGTGCATCTTCGACCGCGCCTCGTCCTCCAGGTGCCGCACGCGCTCGGCGAGGCTCTTGAGCTCGGCGGCGATGCCGGCGTAGTGGTCGGTGCCGGTCCTCACGTGTGCGGCCCGCAGCGCCATCGCGGCATTGCCGAGAAACCTGCTCGCGTCCTGGAGGTCGGTCACGTGATGCATCTGAATGCCGTTCACGCCACGGACCCATACGGCGTCCATGCTGCTCACTGATCCACCTTCGAGAAGGGAAAACCTTATTTAAGGACATTAAAGACCCGGGTTGCGCCAGTCCAGGGCTTGGAGCGTGAGTAGGCTCACAAGAAGTGTGGGCAGTGTGGGTGAGATGGATCTTCTTCCGTTCATCATCCACTTGACACGGAGATTTACGAGACGTCTCCTGGAAAGGACAAAGGAACGCGTCGGAGGCTGCTGATGGCAACCTACGAATATCGATGCATCCGCTGCGGAACCTTCGATGTGAAGTTGCCGATCGGCACGGCACCCAAATCCTCGGGCTGTCCTCTTTGCGGAGGCGCCGCACGGCGTGTGTATTCGGCTCCCTCTCTCGCGCGAACCCCGCACGCGGTCGCCGCCGCCCATGCCCGCGAGGAACAGTCCCGTGAGGCCCCGGAGGTGGTCTCCGAAGTGCCGCCCGGCAGGAGAGTGCGCAGGCCACCGCACCCCGCGCTCTCCAAGTTGCCCCGCCCCTGAAGGACTTGGGAGGTGCGTCCTGTGGCGAACGTGGGACTGCTCTTCGTCGGTGCGGTGCTCTTCCTGAACGGACTGCTCCTCCTCAAGAAGGTCGATCCCCGCTCGGCAGCGGTGTTCAACCTTTTCGTCGGTGTACTCCAGGTGCTGACGCCGACGTACCTCATCTTCGCCGCCGACAACGACCCCAAGAAGATTTTGGCGGCGTCCGGGATTTATCTCTTCGGATTCACCTACCTCTATGTGGGAATCTGTCTCCTCGCCGGCATCGAAACCGATGGTGTCGGCTTTTACTCGCTCTTTGTGGCAGTCGCCGCCCTGGGGTATTCGTTCGTCAATTTCCACCTCGCCAAGGACAACCCGTTCGGTGTGATCTGGCTCTACTGGGCGTTCCTGTGGTTCCTGTTCTTCCTGCTGCTCGGCCTCAAGATGGACAGGCTCGGCAGCTACGTCGGCTGGGTCACGGCGATCGAGGGCTGGGTCACCGGTGTGATCCCCGCCGCTCTGCTGCTCTCCGGCTACTGGAAACACCCCGACGAGACCGCCATCGCACTGGGCGTCTTCGCCGTCGTCGTCTTCGCGGCGCTGTGGCCGCTCACCCGCGCATCGCGGCAACCGGCGCCCGCCACCACGACGCCGGCCGGCCCGGGTGCATCCGTGTGACCGATTCAGAAGGACCAAGGAAGCCGTCATGCCCGAAGTCAAGTTCACAGTGGACCAGAGCAAGTCCATGCGCGATCAGGCCGTTCCGGGACACAACAGGTGGCATCCGGATGTTCCGGTTGCCGCCACGGTCCACCCGGGGGACGAGTTCCGCCTCGAATGCCGCGAATGGACCGACGCACAGATAGGCAACAACGACTCCGCCAACGACGTACGCGATGTCGACCTGAAGGCCACGCACATGCTGAGCGGGCCGATAGGCGTCGAAGGCGCGGAGCCGGGCGACCTGCTCGTCGTGGACATCCTCGACCTGGGACCCGTACCGCAGCAGGTCGGGGCCGCACCCGGTCAGGGCTGGGGATACACCGGCGTCTTCGCCAAGGCCAACGGCGGAGGATTCCTGACCGACTACTTCCCGGACGCCTACAAGGCGATCTGGGACTTCCACGGTCAGCAGGCGGTGTCCAGGCACCTGCCCGGTGTCCGCTTCACCGGCATCACCCACCCCGGTCTCTTCGGCACCGCCCCCTCCGCGGACCTGCTGGCGAGCTGGAACAGGCGCGAGCAGGCGCTGATCGACACCGACCCCGACCGGATCCCCCCGCTGGGGCTCGCGCCCGATCCCGACGGGGGACTCGCGGGAAAGGCGACCGGATCGGATGCCCAGCGCATCCTCGAGGAAGGAGCACGCACCGTTCCCGCACGGGAGAACGGCGGCAACCACGACATCAAGAACTTCACGCGCGGCGCCCGGGTCTTCTACCCCGTCCACGTCGACGGCGCCAAGCTGTCGGGCGGTGACCTGCACTTCAGCCAGGGAGACGGGGAGATCACCTTCTGCGGCGCCATCGAGATGGGCGGTTACATCGACTTCCACGTCGACCTGATCAAGGGCGGCATGGAGAAGTACGGCATCAGCACCAACCCCGTCTTCATGCCGGGCAACGTCGAGCCGCGGTACTCGGAGTTCATGTCCTTCATCGGGATCTCCGTGGACCACGACACCGACACCAACTACTACATGGACGCGACGGTTGCTTTCCGCCGCGCCTGCCTCAACGCCATCGAGTACCTGAAGAGGTTCGGCTACTCCGGAGAGCAGGCCTACCTGATCCTCGGCGCGGCCCCAATCGAGGGACGCATCAGCGGGATCGTGGACATTCCCAACGCCTGCTGCTCGCTGTACCTCCCCACCGCCATCTTCGATTTCGACATCCGGCCCACCACCGCCGGCCCCAAGACGGCCGACCGCGGCCAGTGCGCGGTCTCGACGGCCTGATCGGACACCGACGCCCGGCCGGACACCGACGCCCGGCCGGACACCGACCGCAGGAGTCCAGCGGCCGGCGGCTCGCCGAGACCGGCGAGGCAGGCGGGGGAGGAGCGGATCCAGGGAAGGCGCTCGGTCCTGAGGGTACGAGGCACCACTGCCGTCAACCCTGCGTCAAAGGCCCCGGACCAAGATCGGTCCGGGGCCTTTCGGCTGGTGCCCCCGGCAGGAAGGCGGCTGATCTCGGAAAACGCGCCTCTGTGGGTCTCACGTGTTCACGGCGATTCCCAGCCTCATATGTGCTGGACCCGTTCTGGTCGGGCAGCCACTGGGCGCTGCCGCTTCCCAGGCTTTCCGATGGAGGCGAGCAGCACCTGCATCGCCGCGCCGCCGACGACGTCGCCGTTTTGCACCATGGCCAGTTTCGCTCCGAAACGGCCGCCCGGGGAGGAGGCGAGCAGGATGAGCGCGATGAAGGAGGTGGAGGGGAGGTGAACAGAGCGCCGATGCCCCAGCCGAGCAGTGGGACGACGACCAGGTTGGCGATCAGTGCCAGGAGCAGGAGCGGGATGTTGGTGAAGACGCTCCGCACAGGGCCGGTACGGTGGCGCCCAGGCCGGCGGCGAACATGGTGGCCGCGATGAAGATGACGGTGACGGCGTTGAGCACCAGGTGCAGGGTCTCCATCAGCTTCCCCTCGGGCGCTGTACAACGGCCGGACTGTGCCGGGGTGCCTGTCGTCGCGCTGTCAGTCGTGGAGGTCGCCGAGCCAGCGCAGGGCGGTCAGGCTCGGCAGGAAGCAGTACTCGCCTCCTCGGGTGACGACGAACCGCGGCAGTGGAGCGAGGCGTCGGCGCAGCGGGCGGCGGGGAATGGTGTGGCCGGCGGAGCCGTCGTGGGCTCCGGTGACGGGGTCTTTGGCGTCGTTCGCGCCGAAGAAGACGCCGTCGTTCATCCATTGCGTCTGGACGAACTCGAACTGCCGGCCCAGGTGTGCTCCGATGAACGCGAACATGAGGCCGCGGTCGGCGCCGTCGTCCTGCAGCACTCCTTCGGGCAGCGGCGGGCCGTAGACGGCGCCGCGCCGGATCATGCGGTGCAGTCGTACCTCTCCTGCCACGGAGGCGTCGCGGGGATTGGCGCGGCGGATGTGGCTGCCGCCGGGTGTCGTGAATCCCGCCGGATCGTCGGTCTTGTACAGGAAGGTGTTCCGGCGGTGCGGGTCGGCGCCGAGCGCGGGCTCATCGTGCTGCGGGGCCAGCGCCAGGGGAGCACCGCTGCGCCAGCGCCCCATGATCTTCGCGGCGATCAGTTCCTCGTCCTCGGGCCCGGTGGAGTTGTCCTTCAGGTACCTCCGGAACTCGGCCACGTTCTGATGGAGCTTGCGGAAGACCGCGTAACTGCCGTTGCGGCCCAGCACGGTGGGCTGCGGGCTCTGCATACCGCCGATCTCGTCCCGGTAGCCCAGGACGAACTCGCCGGCCTTCAGCGGCACTTCCAACTGGTTGGATCCCGGTATCCTGCTGCCTTCGACGGCTGGATGGCTGACGCCGTCGCGATAGCCGAAATGCTCGGTCTCGGTGGGCAGCGCGTAGCAGTCCTGCCGCCATGTCGCCGTCACTCCGGCGAGCCGGTCGTAAGCGGGGCGGGCGCGGTCGATCGCCGCCTCCAGGCGCTCTGGGTCGGGCGCGACCGCGGTGAGCACCACGTGGAGGTCGGGACTGCCCAGCGGCGTTTCCCAGTGCTCCGGGCTGCTGTCGCCCACATCGCCCAGCGTTCTGGCACGGGCCGCCATGCCTTGCCGGAACTCCCAGGCGAACGTGTCCAGTGAGGCGCGGGGTACCCCCAGCGCCTCCAGGCCGCGACAGGTGACGGCCACACTCACCCAGGTCTCTCCCAAGGGGCTGACCGTGTCCGCCGCGGAGGTCACCGCCGTACTCGCGCGCCGCATCAGCTCCCGTCCGTGTGCCCGGTCGTCGATGCGGAAGGCGAGGTAGGTCGCCGCATAAGGCGTCGGCCGGCCGCTGAGAACCCCGCGCTGGATGTCGTCGAGTTCCAGCGTGACCTCCGTGTGCACGTTCACGGTTGACCTCCGCGTCAGCCTTACCTGGAGACGACGTTCCGCCAGAAATTGCGCAGGCTGTCGTCACCACCGAAGAGGGAGCTGAAGATGGTCGAGTCCGCCAGCAGCAGATCGGCCGCGCGGTCACCGCTGGGCGGCATCCACAGAAACATGTTGAACTCCGCGTTGCCGGCCTCGGTGAACGGATGCGGCCGGGAGGTGTCGATCGGCTGCCTGGCCAGCACGCGGATGGCTTCCGGGTCGTCGGTCGTCACGTCGTAGTGCGGCAGGTGCATGTGGAAGTTGAAGTTCGTCACCCCCTCCAGCCAGCCCTTCGGGTCCAGGTCCCGGACCGTGGACAGCGGGGCGATCTGGTTGCCCTCGCGCGTGGCCGGACGCAGCCCGTACCGGTTCATGACCGGCACGCCGAGACCCTGCATCAGGTCCCTGACGTAGGTGGCGAACCGCTGCTGCCGGGGCACCAGGGGGTCGCCATGGTGGCGGTACTCCATCTCCCGGACCTTGAGGTCGTCCGATGCGCCGACGTCGTGGTGCGGGCCCAGGACGAGGCAGGCGTCCTCCCGGGCGAGGAACGCCCGCAGGGCCTCGATCTCCCCCGGCTGGGCCTCCTGCTCGGTGACCGCGTGATCCAATCCGAACACGAACAGGACATCGGTGTCGTCGAGCACCCGCTCGTCGAGCGGGGTGAAGAAACCCGCCTGGTCGATGCGCTGGTACACCGGGACGGGATGTCCGGTGACCTCCTCGACGTAGTCCTGGAACGGCACCCAGGCCCAGAAGAACAGCTCCAGTGACCCGGCGATGCCCTGCTGGAACCGGTACGGGTCCGACCACTTCGGGTCCTCGTACGCGGGCCAGGCCACCCGCCTGACCTCGGTCATCGTGGAGAAGCGGTTGTCCAGCTCGGCCGCGTTGCGACCGGCCTCTGCCGGATAGCTCCAAGAGACGTAGATGCTCACCCGCCGCCCGTCGGGGGTGTACCTCCGCGGAATGTGCCGCTGGTTGTACGTGCGTGCGGTCCTGACCTCGCTCATTGCGGCTCGTCTCACTGCGTCTGATCGTCTGGTCGTCTCATTGCATCTGGTCGAGCATCTGTGACAGAGCGTCCTTGATCAGCAGAGCCTTCTTGATCTCGTCTGCCGTCACATACGGGTACTCGCCGTACTCGATGAAGCTCGGACAGTGGTGCTCCCGTACGAAGCGCACGAACGCCTCGGGGTTCGTGCGCCAGTCCTCGGGGAATCCTTCGAGGTTCTCGAAAGCCGTGCTCACGCCTGCCTTGCTGAAGAGCGCGACGGCGTCCTCGGTGTACTTGTCGAAGTCGGTGTCGAAGATCCCCTGATACATGAAGCGCGTGTCATCGTCGAAGAGGACCCAGCGCAGGTAGTGCAGCTTCAACGGCGCGAGAAGGTACGGATCCTGCTCCAGCGCCTTGGCCAGGGTGTGGCCGTACTCCCGCATGGTGTCGGCCCTGCCCGGTTTGACCTTCGCGACGATCGTGAAGCCGTAGCAGGCCGGAGTCCTCGGAAAGACGGGGCCGTACTTCCCCTGTTCCAGGTGGTCGGTCTCCTTGGGAATGACGACTGCCTGAGGCTTGATCTCCATGTCCGTTCCCTTCCGCATCGGGAGGCCGGGACCGGTCCACGTACAGCGTTGCACTCGACGGCCGAGGGCGCCTGCCGAGCGGCCGGGGGCTGATCAGCGCAATCGCGCGGGGGCGACGTCAGTGCGTCACGGCGGCCTTGAGGAGCACGATGAGCAGCCCGAGCAGCAGGTTCACCGCCCCTGTGGTCACCACTGCGCGGCGGGAGGCAACACCAACGCGGCGGGGGTCGCGCCCCGCGTCGTGATGGAGATCCTGGGGCTCTCAGATCAGCATCACCATGGACGTCCACACGCACGTCGTGCAGGACACCCGGCGCGAGGCCACGAGCCACATGGACCGCCTGCTGCGGAGCATCCCGGTCGTCAGTGACCGCCCGCGTTGATGTCAGAAGTGGCTTCTTCGCCGTGGTTCCCCGCTGCTCCCCGCTCGATCTGGTGCGCTTGCGGTGCGGCTTCTTACGTGCGGGGCAGCAGGTCGTCGGTTGTCGGCTCGGACTCGTGCAGTGCGACGAGCTCCTTCAGGTCATTCGCGACCATGACCTGTGCGAGACGTCCGGCAACCGCCACGACCTCGGGCCACGCTTGCGAGGCGAGGTGTTCTTCGTCGGTGTCGTTGGGCGCGTCGGCCGTCGCCGCGTTGAGTGCGGTGCCGAGTTGCCGCATGAGGACGACCTCTTCCTGGGTCCTCAGGCTGGTGCCAAGGTAGCTCTCGGGGTTGTCGGCGTCGCAGAAGTCGTCGAAGAGCGTGTGGAAGATGTGGCCCAGGTTCTCGAACGCTGACGGGTCCAGCCATACGTCCCGCTGCCACGGAGGGTTGGCCAGGGCGAGGACTGCCGGGACGAGGTGGACTCGGAAGTTCGCCAGGCGTCGACTGTCCTCTTTCACGGGTCAGAGGGTAGCGGCAGCTTGCGGAACAGCGCTGACACCGGGACGTCGCCCGTCTCCTCAAGACCATGATCCGCAAGGGTGGGAGGGGCCCGGGCCAGGAGATGCGGATTCCGCGTGGATGCTGGTGACACGGCTGGGGCACGGCGTCCGGAACGGCAAGGGCCAGCCCGGGAGGAAAACCCTCCTGAGCCGGCCCTTCTCTCTGTGCCCCCGGCAGGATTCGAACCTGCGACACCCGCTTCAGGAGAGGCCCCATGGTCCTTCCCCGTTCTTGATGGCCTTTCCTTGGATTCACCGTTCCTGCAGCTCAACGGGGAGCGGTCTGCCGTCCTTGTCTGATCGTTCCCCGTCTTCAGCTGGCCTTCCGCTCCCATGACGTTCCCATGAGGGGCCCTCGCAGGCCTCTGGGGCTGGGGTGGGGGAGCCGGCTGAGACCAGCCGCGGTCGCCTGAAACGGTGAGCACCGCAGACCCTTCGGGGCGCCGAAGGCTCCGCACCGATCAGGGTGTCGGGGCCCTCGGGCATCTGCGCGGCCACGCTGCCTGGACCGCGCAGGACAGGAGCAGCCTGAGCCTGCGGGGCTTGCAAGCGGGGGGTCGGCCTGCTGCCATGTTCTGGATCGATCAGCGGTTCCGGGGCCAGGAGCGGAATGAGTACGGCGGCGACGGCCAGGTGCATCAGGGCCAGGATGGCCGTGGCGCCGCCGGATACCTGGAGATACGTCAGCGGGGTGAGTGACACCAACAACACGGCGACGGCCAGTCGGGTCCAGAAGGCCGAGGCCCGGTCGGTATCGGTCAACAGGTCCAGCCCCTTTCGCGTCGCTGAGGCGATCAGGGAGACGACGAACGTGATCCCGAGGACGCGCGGCAGGCTTACGGCCCGGGTCGGCCATCCGCCTCCGGGCCCCACGCGGAGTTCGACGCCCAGGATGTGGGCGACGGTCCACAGCAGGGTGGTGGCCAGGACGGCGCCGCCGGTCGCGTAGGCGATGTGGCGCAGGTCCGGGCTGGCCGGTCGGCTGGGCGGGGTGGTCATCGGGATGCTCCGTCATGTACAGGTCCATAAACGTCCAGCCGGCGACGAGGTGTGACCAATCGCGGCGCTACTTCGGAACCGCCTGCTCGGAGGGGAGGTCCTCCAGGTTGCGGGTGGCCTTCCGCAGCCGGGCGTTGATCCTTGTCTCCGGCGGGAAGGCGAGGTGAGGCGTGAACTCAGTCCGCCGACCGGGCCGCAGTCGTCTCCGCGGACTCGGCGGCGTCCGGCACCGCCGTGTCGTACGCGCCTTGCGCCTCCGTGGACATATGCCGCCACTCCTCCGGCGACGGCTCACCATCCAGATGCACCGGTACCCCACGGCGGGCGTGCGACGACGGCCGGCGACGCTCCTGGCGCAGCACCCACCAGATGCCCACCACAGCGATCACCAGCAGCGACACGGGGACCAGAGCCCCGACCACACGGGCAGCAGACATGACGGCACCTCTCTTCGGCGGACAGCCGGTAGACCTGTCGCGGAGCGAATGCCCCAGGGCTCCGCATCCGATTCCTCGGGCCTGGAGCGCGGCCGGTCAGTGGGTCGATTGGTTGTCTTCGGCTTGTCGTCATGTCCTGGTCAGTCGGCGTTTCCGGGGGCCAGGAGCGGAATGAGTACGGCGGCGACGGCCAGGTGCATCAGCGCCAGGGTGGCCCTGGCGCCGCCGGACGCCTGAACGAACGTCAGTGGGGCCAGTGACACCAGCAACACGGTCACGGCCAGTTGGGCCCAAGTGGTCGGAGTCGGGTCGGTCAACCGGCCCAGTCCCTTTCTCGTCACTGAGGCGAGCAGGGATGCGACGAGCGTGCTGCCGACGACGAGGGGCAGGCCGATGGCCTGGCTCGGCCATCCGCCTCCGAGCCCGACGCGGAGTTCGACGCCCAGGATGTGGGCGACGGTCCACAGCAGGGTGGTGGCCAGGACGGCGCCGCCGGTCGCGTATGCGGTGCGGCGCAGGTCCGGGGTGGCCGGTCGGGTGGGCGGGGTGGTCATCGGAGTGCTCCGTCATGCGGGGGAGTACGGTCCCGCCGCCGTGCGGCGGGATACGACAGCGCGGTGCGCCGTCGGGAGGCCGGGGAGGAGAGGGGCTGCCTGCTGTCCGAAGGCTTCACCGCTGCCACTGAAATGCCGGGTCACGTTCCTGACGCCGGGGCCTCACTGGATTCAGGGCGGGCGGGGCGAAGAGAAGGTGGCTGTCAGGGTCGTTCCAGGCGTACATGATGATCAAAACCTTGGGTTGGGCAGCGGTTCCCGGTTCCTCGTCTTCCTTTCTAGGCATTCCGCGTACGAGGCACATCGGGGGTTTTCCCTAGTCGCACACCCTGGGCGAGTGCTGTCTGCGGCGTCCGATGCCGGGCGGCCGGCGCACGTCGATCCAGCCGATGGCCGAGCGGCTGCCGGACGGGAACATGCGGCCCTGCAGCAGTTCGTGAGCCAGTCGCGAGTTGCCCATCCGGAGGATGCCGAGCCGCACCGGCCCGCTCACGGCGGGCTCGGACCGCACAGGCCTGCTCATCTCGCCGATCCCCCGCTGCGAAGACCGCAACCATCCACCTTGCCGGACTCCACATCGCTGGCATCTTCCTCCGGTCCGCCCGGTGATCCGCAGGAAGTCCCCAGTCCGCCCAGGTGCGCGACTAGGGAGAACCCCCGATGTGCCCGCTACGCGGAACGCCTAGAAAAAGGAGTGGTCAGGCGCTCGGCTGAGCCGAGGTAGCGCCCGTTGGAAAAGGGTTGGGGACGAAGGTGAGCAGACCCACTGCGGTGGATCTTGTTGTTGTCGGGCTCGGATACGTGGGGTTGCCGTTGGCCCGCTCCGCTACGGCGGCGGGGCTGAGCGTCGTTGGAATCGATCGCAGCCGTCAGGTGGTCGAAGGCCTGAACTCCGGCCGCTCGCACATCGACGACGTCACCGATGCCGAGGTTCGCACGATGCTGGACCAGGGGTTCGGTGCGGTCGACAGTGCCGAGGCCATCGCCGGCGCCGCCGCGGTCGTCGTCTGCGTCCCGACCCCGCTCACCGACCACGGCTCTCCCGACCTGGGCGCGGTGCACGCCGTGGTCGACGACATCGCCGCCCACCTCGCTCCGGGCACCCTCGTGGTCCTTGAGTCGACGACGTATCCCGGTACCACCGATGAGGTTGTGCGGCCACGGCTCGAGGCCGGTGGCCTTCGGGCGGGCAGGGACTTCCATCTGGCCTTCTCCCCCGAGCGCATAGACCCGGGCAACCCCCGCTTCGGCCTGGAGAACACCCCGAAGGTGGTCGGCGGCGTCACGGCGGACTGCACCAAGGCGGCACGCGCCCTGTACGAGCGTTTCGTGGGCGGCGTGGTGGAGGCGAAGGGCACCCGCGAGGCCGAGATGGCCAAGCTGCTGGAGAACACGTACCGGCACGTCAACATCGCGCTGGTCAACGAGATGTCGATGTTCTGCCATGAGATCGGCGTCGATCTGTGGGACGCGATCCGGTGCGCGGCCAGCAAGCCGTTCGGGTTCGCACCCTTCTACCCCGGCCCGGGAGTCGGCGGCCACTGCATCCCCATCGACCCCAACTACCTGTCCTACAAGGTGCGTTCCCTCGGCATTCCGTTCCGCTTCGTGGAGCTGGCCCAGGAGATCAACCAGCGGATGCCCGTGCATGTGGTCAACCGGGCGGCCGACCTGCTCAACGACCAGGGCAGGGCGGTCCGCGGGTCGCGCATCCTGCTGCTGGGTGTGACCTACAAGCCCGACATCTCCGACCAGCGGGAGAGCCCCGCGTTCGCGGTGGCCGAGCAGCTGCGCGCCCGGGGTGCCGAACTGGCCTACTTCGACCCTCGCGTGTCCGGCTGGACGGTGGGTGGATGCCCGATCGAACGGGTGGAGGACTACCTCGCGGCGGCCGAGTCGGCCGATCTGACCGTCCTGTTGCAGCCGCACCGGGAGATCGACCTCGTTCTGCTGGCCGACCGCGCCCGGCTCCTGTTCGACACGCGCGGCAAGTCCGCCGATCACCCCAGGGTGGTCAAGCTGTGACCACCCACGAGACGTTCATACCCGAGGCGGCCGAGGCCGACAGCCGTCAGGGACACCGCAGACGCAGACACCTGAAGGTGTCGTACCTGTTCTTCGTGGGCTTCGCCGCGCTGATCTTCACCCGGCTCGGCGCGGGCTCCCTGCACCTGTACTCCATCGGCGCCATGGGGCTGCTGGCCCTCAAGATGTTCATGGCGCTGTTCTACCGTCCGGCCAAGGCGGACCGGCAGGGGCTGGAGTACCTCGAGCAGTCGTGGGTCACCGCAGTCATCCCGATCTACAACGAGGATCCGGTGATGTTCGAGCAGGGCCTGCGGAGTCTGCTCGCGCAGAGCCGGCTGCCCAACGAGGTCCACATCATCGACGACTGCAGCGCGGATCCCGGCGGCATCAGGGTCGCCAAGAAGCTACGCCGTGATTTCGAAGCCACAGGCGTCAAGTACACCGTCAGCGTCCAGCCGGAGAACAAGGGAAAGCGCGAGGCACTGGCCCTGGGCTTCGAGGCGGCCCCGTACTCGGACATCTTCCTGTGTGTGGACTCCGACACCGTCCTGGCCCGCGACACCGTGCGCGAGTTGCTGCTCCCGCTGGCCGACGAGCGGGTCATGGCCTCCACCGGCATGGTCTTGGCCCTCAATCACGACAGCAACATCTTCACCCGCCTGCAGGACCTCAGGTACGGCAACTCCTTCCTCTTCGAACGGGCCGCGTACTCGCGGCTGAAGTCCGTGCTGTGCTGCTGCGGTGCGCTCTCCGCCTACCGGGGCACACTGGTACGCACATACCTCCCGGACTTCCTCAACCAGCAGTTCCTGGGCAAGCCCGCCGTCTTCGGCGACGACCGCCGGATGACGAACTACTGCCTTATGGAAGGCCAGGTCGTCTTCCAGGAGACCGCCGTCGGCTACACGGCGGTGCCGGAGAAGCTCGCGCACTTCCTGCGCCAGCAGGTTCGCTGGAACAAGTCGTTCTTCCGCGAGTCCCTGTGGGCGTTCAGGCATCAGAAGAAGTACCGGCCCGCCTTCTGGCTGACCTGCATGGAACTGGGTTTGTGGCTGGTCTTCGGCACGGCGATGGTCTCTTCGATGGTCGTCCTGCCGATCCTCCACCCCACCTCGTTCTTGCACCACATCGGGGACTACGCCGTCTTCATGGTCCTCATGGGTTACCTGCGCAACGTGCGCTACCTCGACTTCCCACGCCGGGGCATGGGCTTCACCAAGCGGTTCGGCATGTTCCTGCTCGCGCCGCTGTACGGGGTGATCCAGTTGTTCCTGCTCACCCCGCTGCGCTTCTACGCCCTGCTCACGCTGGGCAAGGGCAGCTGGGGCACCCGGCAGGCAGGCGTCGAGGTGTCCGTGGGCGGAGCCGAGGCGGAGGTCACGGAGATCTTCGAAGAGGAGGACCCCTACTCCGACAAGAAGGTGACCGAGACACTCCAGCTGATGCGCCTGGAAGGTGTCGCACTTGCGCGCACCGCAGCCCCTCGGCGCCAGGCCGTTGTGCAGGAGCAGCCACTGCCCGCACTTCACCTCCACCAGCAGGGCTGGAGCATTCCCCAGCAGAGGGTGACGTGGGGATCTTCCGTACCCGTCGAGCAGCCCTGGCAGGCACCCCAGCAGCCAGGCTCTCCCCAGGACGAGCAACTGGATCCTTCCCGGCCCCACGGCCAGGGCTGGTAGCAGGCTCGGAGAGCGGGGCCGTACGGATGCCCTCCCTGCGGTCCTGCTCGCCCACCACCGTTCGGCGCACGTCCAGCGAGGACTCGGATCAGCATGAGCAACGTTTCCAGGCCGCAGCGCGGCGCCCGTAACGCCCCGTTGCGCCGCCGCGGCCGGGCAAGCACGCGCGGCCGCGGCCGCGCACGCCGGGGCAGGGGCCGCGCGGTCCTGATCGCCCTGAGCGTTCTGGTCGCGGCCACGGCCGGCACCGGGTACTGGCTCTACAGCAATCTCGACGGCAACATCAAGGGCGTCGACATCGAGAGAGCCCTTGGCGACGACCGACCTGAAAGGCTCGCCGCTTCGGGACAGAACATCCTCGTCCTGGGCTCCGACTCCCGCGCCGGCGCCAACGCCGCCCTCCACACGGGCACTGCCTCCGGGGCCCGCTCGGACACCGCTCTGGTCATCCACATCCCGCAGGGCCGCACCCGGGCCGTCGCCGTGAGCATTCCACGCGACACCCTGGTCACCCGCCCCGAGTGCATCACAGCCGGCGGATCGACGCTTCCCGCGGCCAGGCGCGTGATGTTCAACTCCGTGTACGCGGTGGCCGGCCCGGCCTGTGTGGTCAAGACCGTGGAAGCGATGTCCGGCGTGCGGATGGACCACTACATCGAGATCGACTTCGCGGGATTCAAGAAGGTGGTGGACGCCATCGGGGGCGTGACGGTCACCGTCGATCAGGACATCCACGACCCGTACAGCGGCCTCGATCTGACCACCGGCACCCATCGTTTGGACGGCACCCGGTCACTGCAGTTCGTGCGGACCCGGCACGGAATCGGAGACGGCAGCGACCTCGGCCGCATCGGCCTTCAGCAGCAGTTCCTCGTCGCGCTCATGAGCCGGATCAAGGAGCAGGATCTGCTGGGCAGTCCGGCAAAGGCGTACACGATCGCTGATTCACTGACCGCGGCCCTCACCACCGACTCCCCACTCGCCTCCCTCACCGCTTTGGCGGAATTCGCCCGCAGTCTCAAAGGACTCGATCCCTCCACCATGCGAACGATCACGCTCCCGGTGGCGTACGACAAGAAGGACCCCAACCGGGTCGTCGCCGCCCAACCTCAGGCCCACACGCTCTGGCAGGCCGTCCGCACGGATTCCGCTGTACCCGTTCCGGCGACCATGTCGCCCACAACCGGCGGCTGACCAAAGAGCATGCCTGTCAGGAAGCGACAGTGCGCGGCTCGTGCACGCCCGCCCTGTCGAGCAGGCCGGGGCCGATGCCGGCGAGCGGGACGGCTCGACCAGCAGCGAACGCGAGAAAACGGCCCAACCGCGGTGGGAGAACCGCCGCCTGCGGGAGGACGTGGAGATCCTCAAGCGGGCCACGGCTTTCTACGCCAAGGAGGCCCGGTGAACATGCACCCGTTCGTCGAGGCGGAGAAGCACGCGGGCCACAGCGTCGTGAGCTGCGTGCCGCCTTCTACGCCCACCGCACCGGCGCCGCCGGCCCCCGGGCCGCGCAGGACGCGGAGCTGACCGAGTAGATCACCGCCGTCCACACCCCTGGCCAACGGTGTGTTCCGCCTCGCCGACCGCACCAGCATCGCCACCACACTCGCTATGCAGCCGTGACGTCGCTCCACCCGCTGTCCAGGCACCGAAGCATCACCCCACAGGCTCATCACCCGAAGTCGGAGATCGGAGCACGCGCGGTGGATCAAAGATCAGATCACGTAGTTGCCGCCGACTGGTCATGCCAAGTTTTGTGAAGATGTGCCCCAGGTGATACTCCACCGTTTTCGCGCTTACGAAAAGCTCCGCTCCGACTTCCCGGTTGGTCATTCCGCGGCCAACAAGATGGGCTATATCCCGTTCTCGCGGAGTGAGGCCGGCCAGCAGATCCGATTCGTGCATCTTCGAGGCGCTCGCCACGTACGGCCTGGCCCCCAGCGTACTCAGTGTGCCCTCTCCGCGCCCGATCCACAGGTCGCCGTCTGAAACACGCCCTATGGATTTGAGGCAGCCTCCCAGGGAACGTTGTATGAGGGCCATGTAAACCAGTGAGTCATCGGGGTCCCTCGCGCGGGTGACTGTCGACTGATAAATGTTCATGGCCCCATGTTTGTCGCCACAGGACTCCACATACTTACCGTGAAGCCATGCGGCCGGAAGCCTCAGGTAGGGTGCTGTTCGTGCCAGGTCCTGCACATGCCTCAGTTCTGTTTCTGCTTCTGATGAGCGACCGTTCTCTATAAGGGCTTCCGTGTAGAGCGCGCGCCACCATACCTCGAAGTGTGAAGCGGGTCCCGCCAGAGGAGGGCGGGTGAGCGGTTCGAGGATTGCCAACAGCCGTTTGGTGTCCGATTGCGCGTGAGCGAGTACTGCATTCCCAAGGTGGGTGAAGGGGACTGCCCAACTGGGTGCAAACCTGCCGAGTTCGGTCTGTGCGATGTCGAGATGTTCCTGGGCCTGCACAAAATCACCTCGACCGCTGAAGGTGAATGACAGCGCGGCATGACCCATGGCTGCCGCCCACGGCTTCTCACGTTTGGAGGAAATGATCAAGGCGTTTCTCGCGCTGACTGACGACTCGTCCCACTTCCCGAGCAAGAACTGGACGGAAGAAAGGCATACGAATCCGAACTCGTCCATCGTCGGCCGTCCACTCAGTCGCGACATGTCAAGCGCCTGGGAAACGTCACGGATGCCCGCGTTGAATTCTCCTGCGAAAGAATGCAAGAGCCCTCGGAACATCAGAGGGAAGGAGAGAAAGTGATGGGCGTCGCCATCTGACTCAAGGAAGTCGGTCAGACTGTTCAGCCCCGCCCGAGGGCCATGAATGAACGCATGTGCAAAGGCCAAGTGGGATTTCGCCCGGTATGTAATCGCCGAGTCGGCGTCATTGATGGACGGGACACGCTCGAAGGCCTTCACCGCTGCCGTTCCGTCTCCGCGAAGCAGTTCAAGAAGGCCAAGCCAGCTGGCGGCCATGCCGGCGATTTTGACTCGTTCAGGAGCGGTTGACCGTTCTTCGGCATCCAGTGCATTGGTCAGCAGAGGCGCAGCCTCGTTCAAACGCCCCCGGCTCTCCGCGTAGGCGCCCAATATGAGGTCACGCATGGGAGATGGAGCACAGGCTTGTATGTCGACCAGCAGTGGTTTCACACGTGAGAATTCGTCGATCCAGAGCAAGTGCGCCGCGGCCAGCTGAAGCAAGCGGTCGTGCTCGGTGCAGGAGCTTGCCACATCTGCAGCCCATAGCCACAGAGTCGCTGCGCGGTTGACGTTGCCGCGGTGAAGCTGCTCGTTGGCCGCCTCTTCCAGCTCATGACTGAGTGCACCGTTTACAGAGTCCGCCGCAGCTACTCGGTGTTCCCAGGAAGCGTCACGAGGAAGAACTGCTGCCGCCCTGACGTGAAGCTCTTTCCGCCGAACCGGTGACAGGCATGCGTAGATCGCCGATTTTTGCAGTTCGTGTCGGATAGCGACGGGCGCTGCGGGGTCCGCCCGAATCCATTCGACGAGCCCTTCCGCCAGCAGGGGCTCCATGGCGATGGATGGTTCGGAAACTTCCGCGACTGCTGCCGCCTTGAGTAGAGGAATGTGACCGCTCAGAACAGCGAGAGCTTCAGCAAGGCGACGCGACGCCTGGGGGACATTCGCCAATTGATGGCTTATGACGGAAGTGAGGGACGGGGAGAACTCGGCATTCCCTGGGTGCGAGGCTGCAGACGTGCGCTCGATTTCTCGGATCAGCATCCGGACGTAGAGCGGGTTCCCGCGAGTGAGATTTACAAGGTTCTCTACGGTATGCGAATCCACCCGGTCAAGGGAATGCTCGGCGAGATGTGAAACCTCTTCGGCAGAGAATCCGGAAAGTGACACACGGCACACTCTCTCAACCCCTTCCTCGATCAAGGGGTCCCGAGCATCCTCGATTCTTTCTCCGCTGGCCCCCCGGAGCGAGAGGATCGTGATGACCGTGTCGGCCTCCAATCGGCGCAGCACAAACCCGAGCGCCGCTTTGGAGTTGCGATCCGCCCATTGTACGTCATCTACAACCATGGCGACGGAACTTTGCGATTGAAGAAGCCCCAGCACTTCCAAGAGCTGCGCGCCGACGCGGAAAGGGGCAGCGTCCTCGGGAACGGTTCCGTGCTCGAGGAAAGATCCCTGCAAAAGGGATGGCGGTACTTTTCGCAGCAACTGCTCGACGAGTCCGTAGGGAAATTCCTGCTCGGATGAAGCGCATCGTGCCGTCAGAACTCTGAATGCCTGCGCCTCGCCGTGGCCCAGCCAATGGCGGAGAAGCGTTGTCTTTCCTGCGCCGGATTCACCGCAGACCCAAACGAGCCAAGGTCTCCCCTGTTGCGCCTGTAGTGCGCACCGACTGAGTTCATCCAGCTCGGATCGTCGTCCGACGAAGAAATCGCCAGGCTTGCTCATCATGACCACCCTCCAGACCACAGAGCCGCTCAAGTATAACTGTGGCGATTAATTCACGCCATAGACCTGGTGTTTATTCGGCCACTGTGGGGCAGCAGCACGTTCGTCTCAGACAGGTCAGAGAATGCGGGGCGCACTCAAGGACAGCTGAGGCAGGCTAGCGAGCATGACCGAGTCCCCCAGCGGAGCGCAGCCGGGGCTTGAATCAGTAGAGAAAGTTGCAACGGCGGAGCCACTAGGCATGAGTGGGAACGAGCTGCGAGAGGATGCCCGGGCCCCGCGGCGGCTCACCAGCCGTGCTGAACGGGCTTTGCAGGATGGACCGTTTGTGAGAGGGCACACGAGGTCCGGAGGTGGCACTCCTGCCGCTGGGGTTCGAGGATGCTCGTATGAAGGTGCCGATCGGTCGTCCCAGTCTGCGGCCCTACCTGTCTTACCAGCAGCGCACTGCAGCGCACGGAGCGGGGCTGCGTGCTCATTTCTTGGGCACCAGTTCAGTGCTGCTGTCGGACGGGCAGACATCGGTGCTCAGCGACGGGTTCGTCACCCGCCCGGGATTGCTGCGAGTAGGCATGGGCAAGATCGCCCCGAACCGAGCGCTGGTCCGTGCCGCCATCGAGCGCCTGCGGGTGGACACCCTCGCCGCTGTGGTGTGCGCGCATTCCCACTACGACCACGCCCTCGACGCACCGGTGTGGGCGCTGGAGACCGGCGCCGAGCTGGTCGGGTCGGAGTCCACCGCCAACATCGGGCGCGGCCTCGGGGTCCCCGAGTCGTCCTTGCGGGTGGTCGGCGACGGCGATACCGCGACCTACGGCAGCTTCACGCTGACCTTCCTGGACTCCGTGCACAGCCCGGGCGACCACTACCCCGGTACCGTCGATCAGCCCTTGATCCCGCCGGCCCGCGCCGGTGCCTGGAAGACCGGCACCGCCTACTCCGTGCTCGTCACCCACCCCGCCGGACGCGTACTGCTGCAAGCCAGCGCCAACTACCGGCCCGGCGCGCTGCGCGGTCACCACGCCGACGTCATCTACCTAGGTGTCGGCATGCTGGGTAAACAGCCCCCCGAGTTCCTGCACACCTACTGGGACGAGGTCGTGGCCGCGACCGGGGCCAAGCGGGTCATCCTGGTGCACTGGGACGACTTCTTCCTCGGCCTCGACCGGCCACTGCGCCCCATGCCCTACCTGCTCGACGACCTCGACACCACCATGAGCCGACTGCTGCCCCTGGGCCGCCGTGACGGCGTCGATGTTGTCCTGCCCGTCTCCTGGCAACCCAGCGCTCCCCTCGCCGGTCTTGCGTGAAATCGGCCGCATAAGCCCCTGGAATCGGCTCATGACCTGAGCATGCCTAAGGCCCGGCTCCCAGGTACGAGGCCGGGCCTTCGGCGTCAGCTGGGAGGGGGACACCCTGGGTCTGGGCCTGAACTCATAGGCGCAGGGCGGGAGCTCTGCCCGGTGAGCAAGCGGTAGGTAGGTCACCGGTCGGACGGTCCAAGTGACGCGCGTGCCGGCGTGTGTGACTGACACCGTGCAAGGCTCCGAGCGCAGTAGGGCTCGTCTGGTCTCTACGCGGCCGTCGTACAGCCACTCCCACGCCTCGTCGGAAGCGTCCGGGTCCAAGGCCGGTGAGATCGTGCGGAGTGCGACCGCCACCCATCGGTCGGCGTGTGGTGCCGAGTAGGCATCGAAGGATGCCAGGAGTGCCGGCCCCCGCCGCTCGGTGAGGTCTTCTGTCCAGCACTCGCACCAGAAGCCGCGGCGGGTTTCGGCAGGCGGCTGCCCGCGCCAAGGAGGGGGAGAAGTGGCAGGAGTCCGCATACGTCTTCACCACCCGGACCGACCGCCCGGTCGAGCCGCGGAACGTCTACCGCTCCTTCACCCGCATCGCCCAGTCCGCCGGCCTCCGCGTCATCCGGCTGCACGACGCCCGGCACGGCACGGCCACCCTTCTTACGGCGGCCGGGGTCGCGCCCCGCGTCGTGATGGAGATCCTGGGCCACTCGCAGATCAGCATCACCATGGACGTGTACACGCACGTCGTGCAGGACACCCAGCGCGAGGCCATGAGCCACATGGACCGCCTGCTGCGGAGGCGTCCCGATCGCGGGTGACCGCCCCCGTTGATGTCAGAAGTGGATGTCAAAGGCCCCGGACCATGATCGGTCCGGGGCCCTTTGCCTGGTGCCCCCGGCAGGATTCGAACCTGCGACACCCGCTTTAGGAGAGCGGTGCTCTATCCCCTGAGCTACGAAGGCGTGGTCCACAGGGTACCGGATCAGCGTGGGGCTGGGTGGAGGGAATGGGGTCAGGCCGGGGGGACGGGGGTGTGGCGGGAGGCGGTGGGGAGGTCCTGCTGGACGAGGTCGGCCGTTGAGTGGAGGGCGGGGAGGAGGGTCTGGACGCAACCGTCCAGGGGACGGCCAGCCGCGTGGGTGGACACGTTCAGGGCGGCGACGGCCCGGTCCGTTCGGTCCCGTACCGGTACGGCGATGGATCGCAGACCTGATTCCAGTTCCTCGTCGACGAGGGCGTAGCCCTGGGTGCGGGCCTCGGTGAGGGAGGGGTCGGAGTCCGCCAGGAGGACGCGGCCCGGGGAGGTCGCCGCGGCCGGGAGCCGGGTGCCCACCGGGATGTGCACGGTCAGGACCCGGCCCGCGGCCGCGCCGGTCGTGTACTGGATCTCCTCGCCGTCGTTCGTGAGCACCGCCAGTGCCGTGGGTTCGTCCAGCCGGTCCGCCAGGGCGCGCAGGTGGGGTTCGGCCAGGCGGGGGAGTGAGGTGCGGGACTGGGGCGGGAAGCCCGGGGCCAGGACGCGGGGGGTGAGGGTGAAGGTGCGGTCGGGTCGGGCGGCCACCAGGCCCAGGTGTTCGTGGGTGAGCAGCGCCCGGCGCAGGCGGTGGCCCGGGACAATGGAACCCCCTCACGCCCCGAACCCTCCTCACTCCCCCAAACCCCCTCACCCCCTACTGACCCGCACCCGGCAATTCCCCTCCTCGTCCATGCTCACCACCTCTACCGCGATGCCGTGCCGTGGATCCTTGAAGCTCTCGCCGGAGGTGAACGGGGCGTCGGAGAGTTCGGCGTGGACGTTGGGGCTGCGGGTGCAGCCGCCGCTGTTGCGGTGGCTGTCGTAGACGGTGACCGGGCCGCGGCCGGTGTCGACGGTGGCGTCGACCTTGTAGATGAGGAGGCCGGGGCGGCACACCGTCTCGTCGTTGCCGCCCTGCGCGCGGACCTCCAGCGCATAGGTGGTGCGCGCGGTGACCGGCACCAGGACGAGCTTGCCGCCGCCGGCCTTGTACAGCGGTGACAGGTTGTACTCGACGCTGCCCCGTGCCGCCGCGCAGCCGACCTGGTCGCTGTCCAGCCAGCCCAGCTTCCACTTGTGCCAGCCGAGCAGGTCGTTGTCGGCGCCCCAGTCCTCGCTCATGATGTCCCAGTGCCCGACCGCGCCCCCGCCGTCCTGGGTGTAGAGGTCGGGCAGGCCGAAGGTGTGGCCGTTCTCGTGGGGCAGCACCCGGTAGCCGGTGCGGGAGTAGGAGCCCGAGCCGTCGTCCTGGCGGGAGTAGACGAAGGAGGCGTTGGCTATGCGGACGCCGTCGGCGACCGGGGCGTCGTCGTTGCCGGCGAAGGTCACGGACAGCACGGTGTCCAGGGCGGAGGGGCCGGCGTTCGAGGTGACGAGGACGTTGAGCAGGTCGTAGTCGCGGAAGTTCACCTTCGGGTCGGCGGTGGCCACGATGTCCTGGACCAGGGTCCGGTAGCCGGGGTCGAAGGGGGCGCCGCGCTCTATGCCGTAGGACTTGAAGCGTTTCGGCATGCGCAGCCAGGTGTCCACCGGGGTCTCGGGGCGGTAGTCGAGCCGGCCGTACGAGGCGGCGCGGAACCACTCCTGGGTCTGCGGGAAGAACTCGTGGAAGCGGTCCATCGCGTCGCCCTGCCCGGGCGCGTCGGGGAAGTCGACCATCAGGGTCAGGGCGCGGACGGTGCCCGTGGAGCGGGAGTAGCCGGGCGGGGTGGGCAGGCCCTCGGTCATCTGCACGCCCGAGCCGCCACGGATCATGCAGGGTACGAGCGCGGAGGAGCGGGCCAGGTTGGCGGGCCCGGCGGTGGTGGTGAGCGCCGTGGGGTTCCCGGTCCCGGCCGAGGTGCTGACCGCGAGGGTCAGTGCGGTCACCACGGACAGGCCGGCGAACCGGCGCGGGCGTATGCGGCGGCGAGGCGGCGGCTGCATGCAGGGACCTTTCGCGCCACGGCAGCCGCCGGTCTCCGGCTGCACCCTTGCGCTCACCCTGTGCCGGGGCCGCGGCGGGCGCGCGCTGGAGGAGACCGATCGTGGGAAAGCGGGGCCGCACCGGGGTGAATCCCGGCGGCTGCTGATTGTGTCTCAGGTCACAGCGATCTTTTCGGTGGCCGGGAAATAACCGGGGACGGTTTCCCCGTTTAGCCCTGTGTCCGAGCGAAACGGGGACTCGTTCCCCGGATCGGCTTCGGCGCCGGCCGGGTGGGGCGGGGGATCACCTCGCACCGCCGCGCCGGACCCGCAGCACCCCACCGACCCAGAGGAGTACGCCGTGCCCGCCATGACCGCCCCCGCACCGCGCAAGGCGCCCCGGCCGCGCGCCGACGCCCTGCGCAACCGGGAGCGGATCGTCACCGCCGCCCGGGAGATGTTCGTCGAGCACGGCCCCGACGTGCCGCTGGACGAGATCGCCCGCCGGGCCGGTGTCGGCAACGCCACGGTGTACCGCAACTTCCCCGACCGTGACGCCCTCGTCCGCGAGGTCGTGTGCTCCGTGATGGACCGTACGGCCGAGGCGGCCGAGCTGGCCCTCGCGGAGACCGGGGACGCCTTCGCCGCCCTGGAGCGCTTCGTGCACACCGCCGCCGACGAGCGGATCAGTGCGCTGTGCCCCATGGTGTCCAGCACCTTCGACCAGCACCACCCCGACCTGGAAGCCGCCAGCAAGCGCGTCGAGCAGCTCGTCGAGGAGGTCATGGGCCGGGCGAGGGCGGCCGGGCAGCTCCGGCCGGACGTCGGCGTCGGCGACCTGATCATCGTCGTGGCGCAGCTGAGCCGGCCCCCGGCCGGTACGGACTGCCTGCGCGGCGACCGCTTCGTCCACCGTCATCTGCAGATGTTCCTCGACGGTCTGCGGGCTCCGGCCCGTTCCGCCCTGCCGGGCCGGGCCGTCGGCCTCAGGGAGCTGCGCGGCTCCTGACCGATCAGTTTCGTCCCCGGCCCGAGTCCACCTTCCGGCACGGCAGCCCTCCGGCCGCCGTGTCCCTCGTCTTCATCTTTCCGCCTTACTCCGTTTTCTCGTCATTTTTCGCCGCACCTTCCGTCACGACGTCCTGACCTCCCGAAGCACGAAGTCCCGAAGTGGGTATCTCCATGTCCGAAACAGCCCTCAAGGCTCCCGGCGCCATCGCCCCGAGCGGTGACGCCAACCGCTGGAAGGCGCTCGTCTTCATCGCGCTCGCCCAGCTGATGGTCGTCCTCGACGCCACCATCGTGAACATCGCCCTGCCGTCCGCCCAGACGGACCTCGGCATATCCGACGGCAACCGGCAGTGGGTCGTCACGGCCTACGCCCTCGCCTTCGGCGGTCTGCTGCTCTTCGGCGGCCGGATCGCCGACCTGTGGGGCCGCAAGCGCGCCTTCGTGCTCGGTCTGGGCGGCTTCGCCGCGGCGTCCGCGCTCGGCGGTGCCGCCACCACCGGCGCGATGATGTTCGGCGCCCGCGCCCTCCAGGGTGTGTTCGGCGCGCTGCTCGCCCCGGCCGCGCTGTCCCTGCTCGCGGTGATGTTCACCGACGCCAAGGAGCGCGCCAAGGCGTTCGGCATCTACGGCGCGATCGCGGGCGGCGGCGGTGCCGTCGGCCTGATCCTCGGCGGCTTCCTGACCGAGTACCTGGACTGGCGCTGGACCTTCTTCGTGAACGTGCCGTTCGCCGTGGTCGCCGCGGCCGGCGCCTACTTCGTCATCCGTGAGCCGGAGGGCGGCCGCAACCGCAACCCGCTCGACATCCCGGGCGTCCTGCTGTCCACCCTCGGCCTGGTCGCGCTGGTCTACGGCTTCACGCGCGCCGAGTCCGACGGCTGGGGCGACGCGGTGACCGTGTCGATGTTCGTCGCGTCCGCGGTGCTGCTGCTCGCCTTCGTGGTCGTCGAGTCCAAGGTCAAGGCCCCGCTGCTGCCGCTGCGCGTGGTGACCGACCGCAACCGCGGCGGTATCTACCTCTCGCTGGGCCTCGCGATCATCGGCATGTTCGGCCTGTTCCTCTTCCTGACCTACTACCTCCAGGTCGTGAAGGGCTACTCGCCGGTCAAGACCGGCTTCGCCTTCCTGCCGATGGTGGCGGGCATGATCACCGGCTCCACCCAGATCGGCACCCGGCTGATGACCCGCGTCCCGGCCCGCCTGCTGATGGGCCCGGGCTTCCTGGTCGCCGGCCTCGGCATGCTGCTGCTGACCCAGCTGGAGATCGACTCCTCGTACGCCGCGCTGCTGCTGCCGGCGATGGTGCTGCTCGGTCTCGGCATGGGTACGGCGTTCATGCCGGCGATGTCGCTGGCCACCCAGGGCGTCGAGCCCCGGGACGCCGGTGTCGCCTCCGCGATGGTCAACACCTCGCAGCAGGTGGGCGGCGCGATCGGCACCGCCCTGCTGAACACCATCGCCGCCTCGGCGACCACCTCGTACGTCAAGGACCACATCGCCGGTGCCACCGCGAAGCCGCAGCAGCAGCTGGTGCAGCTGCAGGGCATGGTGCACGGCTACAGCGCCGCGATCTGGTTCGCCGTCGGCATCCTGGCGGCCGCCGCCCTGATCGCCTTCACCTTCGTCAACGCCGGCCGCCCCGGTTCCGCCCCGGTGGCCTCGGGCGAGGGCGCCGAGGACGAGGTGCCGGTGCCGGTGGTGGCCCACTGACCGGGCTCCCGGCGGGCGGCCGTACGGTGGTTTAGCGGAGCCAGGGAAGGTCCGCACCCGCTTCGTTGGGCTGGAGGCCCTCGGCGACGATCTGCATGATCTCGCCGAGGGCCTTCTGCTGTTCGGGGCTGAGCCGGTCGAACAGCGCCTGCCGTACGGCGGTCACATGGCCGGGCGCGGTGCGCCGCAGCACCTCGTAGCCCTCGTCGGTGAGGACGGCGAACTGGCCGCGCTTGTCGGAGGGGCAGTCCTCGCGGCGCACCCAGCCGTTCTTCTCCAGCCGGGCGATGGCGTGCGAGAGCCGGGAGCGGGTGATCTTCGCCTGCATCGCCAGCTCGGTCATCCGAAGCCGGCGGCGGGGCGCCTCGGCGAGGCCGACGAGGAGGCCGTAGTAGATGTGCGGCATGCCCGCGTCGCGCTGCAGCTGCCGGTCGAGGTGGTCCTCCAGGAGGGTGGTGGCGTGCAGGTAGGCGCGCCAGATGCGCTGTTCCTCGTCGGTGAGCCAGCGGTGCCGAGCGGCGGCGGGGTCCGGTGCCGTGTTCATGGGTTCCACTGTACGAGCCGTCTCCTTGAAACTTGAACAAGTCGGGCGTAGAGTCGATGAGAGCTTGAGAGTTAAAGCATTTGGCTCGACAGCAGCCTCGACAGCAGTACCAGCGTCTGGATCACCGGGAGCCGCCGCCAATGTCCGCCACCGCCCAGGAGCGCATGCCCGCCCTGTACCTCAGCCACGGCGCCCCGCCGCTCGCCGACGACCCCGTCTGGCCCGGCCAGCTCGCCGCCTGGTCCGCCGGCCTGCCCCGGCCCAAGGCGATCCTCATGGTCTCCGCCCACTGGGAGGAGGCCCCGCTCGCCCTCGGCGCGATCGAGACCGTCCCGCTCGTCTACGACTTCTGGGGCTTCCCCGAGCACTACTACCAGGTCCGGTACCCCGCCCCCGGCGCACCGGCCCTCGCCGAGGCCGTCCGCAAGCTGCTGCGCGCCCCCGGCACCCCCGTCCAGGACATCCCCGACCGGGGCCTCGACCACGGCGCCTACGTCCCCCTCGTCGAGATGTTCCCGGCCGCCGACATCCCCGTCCTGCAGATCTCCCTGCCCACCCTCGACCCGGTGCGCCTGATGGACACCGGCCGCAGGCTCGCCCCCCTGCGCGACGAGGGCGTGCTGATCGTCGGCTCCGGCTTCTTCACCCACAACCTCGCCGCCCTGCGCCACGCCGGCCGGGGCGTGCCGAGCTGGTCCTCGGAGTTCGACGACTGGGGCCGGCGCGCCCTGGAGGCCCGCGACTGGGACGCCCTGCTCGACTTCCTGGACAAGGCCCCGGCCGGCCGGTACGCCCACCCGCGCACCGAACACTTCGCCCCGCTCTTCGTCACCATGGGCGCGGCGGAGGCCGGCGGCGAGCTGGACGCGCAGAAGTCCGTGATCGACGGGTTCTGGATGGGAATGGCGAAGCGGTCCGTGCAGTTCGGATAGGGGTGCGGGGGCTACAGGCGCTTCTCGTACCAGGCCACGTCCCAGTAGCGGCCGAACTTGCGGCCCACCTCGTGGTACGTGCCGACGTACCGGAAGCCGAACCGTGCGTGCAGCCGCTCGGACGCCTCGTTCGGCTGCGCGACGCCCGCGTAGGCGCGGTGCACGTCCTCCCCGGCCAGGGCGTCGAACAGGGCGCCGTAGAGTCGCGTGCCGATTCCGCGCCGCCCCGCGTCCGGGGCGACGTACACCGAGGTCTCCACGGAGGTCAGGTACGCCGGCTTCGGCCGGTAAGGGCTGGATGTGGCGTACCCCAGAATCCGCTGTGAGTCCGCCTCCGTGGCAACCATCAGCCGGTGCGGGCCGTCTTCCGGGTGGGAGAGCAGCCAAGGGCGGCGCTCTTCCGGGGAGAAGATCGCGGTATCGAATGTGATGGCCGTCTCACGTATGTAGTGGTTGTAGATCGCCGTGAGGGCGTCGAGGTCACCCTCGACTCCCGGCCTGACCTGCACCTCGGCATGTTCCGACGGCATCTCGCCTCCCTGCGGGGCGGAACAGGGTACTGCATGATCAGAAAAATCGGGGGGCGGGTTGGGAATTCTGTCCGGATTCCAGTCGTTGTTTCCCACGGATGCAGGGCACTCGGAGACAGTCTCGGAGTGAGTGAGTGAGTCCCGAAGGCGGTCCTCCTCAGTGCCGGGCGTTCACCAGGACCACCCGCCAGCCCACCATCGCAAGGGAGCACGCATGGCAACCCGTGCCGTCGCCCGTCGTCAGTCCGCCACCGGCGAGACGGCCGACTCGGCAACCAGTGTTCGCGCTCATGGCGGCGAGATCGCAGACCGCGACCTGGTCGGCATGTACCTCGACGAGATCGCGCGTACGCCGCTGCTCGACGCCGCAAAGGAGGTCGAGCTGTCCCAGACCATCGAGGCGGGTGTGTTCGCGCAACAGGTCCTCGACGGCGAGGAGGAGTCCAGGTCGGACGCCTCCCGCGAGGAGCTGGAGGCGCTGGTCGCCGCCGGTGAGCGCGCCAAGGACGTCTTCATCCGCTCCAACCTCCGTCTGGTCGTCGCGGTCGCCCGGCGCTACCCGCGCAGCGGGCTGCCCCTGCTCGACCTGATCCAGGAGGGCAACGCCGGCCTGGTGCGCGCCGTCGAGAAGTTCGACTACCGCAAGGGCTTCAAGTTCTCGACGTACGCCACCTGGTGGATCCGGCAGGCCATCACCCGCTCCATCGCCGACCAGTCCCGCACGATCCGGCTCCCCGTCCACCTGGTGGAGGAGCTGGGCCGCATCCGCCGCGTGCAGCGCGAGTTCAACCGCGAGAACGGCCGCGACCCGGAGCCCGCGGAGATCGCCGCGGAGCTGGGCTCGACCCCGGAGCGCGTCATCGACGTCCTCGACTGGGCCCGCGACCCGGTCTCGCTGAACATGTCGGTGGACGACGAGGGCGAGACCCAGTTCGGCGACCTGCTGGAGGACACCTCGGCGGTGAGCCCCGAGCAGTCCGTCCTGACCCTGCTGCGCAGCGAGGAACTGGACGACCTGATCGGCCGCCTGGACCAGCGCACGGCCTCCATCATCAAGATGCGCTACGGCATCGAGGACGGCCGCGAGCGCACCCTGACCGAGGTCGGCAAGGAGCACGGACTCACCCGTGAGCGGATCCGGCAGATCGAGAAGCACGCCCTGCTGGAGCTGAAGAAGCTGGCCCGGAGCACCGGATTCGACGCGGCGGCGTGACGCGGGGGCCCGGAGTACGGCGACGGCCGTGAGGGCCCCTGGCGTACCCGGCTTACGGCGCACCGCGCGGCGCGCACCGGTGCGAAAGACGGCGCAAACATGGCGTGGTCCGGTCGCTTCAACCCCTGGGCCCGAGGGAACAACCCTTCCGGGCCCAGTGGGCCCGGGTACCGCACTCCCCCCTCCGCACACCGCACCCCCGGCCACGACCTGGCCGGCCCCACGTGAACCACGTCCCGACGCACATCCCCCCCCGGCGCCGGGACCTTCCCGAGCCGGGCTTCGGCGCCCATCCCCCCCGGGCGCCGGAGTCCGGCCTCTTCTTGCCCGCGCGTGACGAGGGATGTTCCTCCGGCTCCGCCGGGCGCCGGCAGGGGGCCGCGGTGCGTGCCCGGAGACTGGAAGGGCGGCCCACCCCGTACCTGAACCCCGGGGTGGACCACCGGATGGCAGATTCTGCCACACGGGCATAGCCTGCCCGGATGAGCACCACCCCCAGCCCCGCCCACCAGCCGTTTTCCGCCTCCGCGCCGATGTCCCTCACCGAACGCCGGAAGGCCGAGACCCGGATGGAGATCGCCCGGGCGGCGGCCGCCCTCTTCGTGCAGCAGGGCCTGAGGGCGACCCGCGCCGAGGACATCGCCCAGGCCGCGGGCATCGCACCGCGCACCTTCTACCGCTACTTCGCCGTCAAGGAAGAGGCGGTGGCCCCGCTCTACGCGGCCGGCGCCCAGCGCTGGACCGAGGCGGTCCGTACGGCACCGGCCCACCTCTCCCTTGCGCAGGCACTGGAACACGCCGTCCGCCACACCCTCACCCCCGGCACCGGCATCTCGGTCGAGTCCTGGGACTGGCTGCGCACCCTGATCCGCCTGGCCCGCAGCAGCCCGGCCCTGAGCAAGGTCTGGGCGGAGGTGTGCCAGGCGTCGGAGGCGGCGCTCGCGGAGATCCTGGCGGCGCGGGCGCCGGGCAACGAGGCTGACGAGGCGGACCTGCGGTTCGCGGCGGCCGTGGCCGGCGCCGCCGTCCGCGTGGCCGTGGAGTCCTGGGCCGCCACGACGACCCCGCCCACCGGCCCCGGCAGCCCGGCAGCCCTGGCCCTGCGCAACCTGCGGGCCCTGCGGGACTTCGGGTGGGGTGGCGTCGAGGACGAGGACGAGGGCGAGGGCGGGCGCGGGCGCGGGGGTGGCGTCGGGCGCGGGGACGAGGGACGCGGGAGCGCCTAGCCCCCCACCCCGCTCAATCGCCCGCCGGCGCCCCCGGCTCGGCACCCGCGGCCCTGGTCAGCCGTCCCCCCAGCTCCCGTACGGAATCCGCCAGTTCCGCCGGCCCCCGGACCGCGAACTCCTGTCCCGTCATCGCCAGTCGTACCGCCAGCCACTCCACGGGGTCGCCGGTGGTGCCGCGGAGGAGACAGCCGCCGTCGCCGTCGTCCTCGGGTGTGCCGAGCCACTTCGGGATCCGCGCGGAGACCTGTTCGGCCGGCGCGGCGAACCGCACCTCGAACGCGTACGTCTCCTGCCGGCGGTGGATCGACTGCCGCAGGTACTCGGCGGCGCTCCCCGTCGGCAACTCCCGTGGTGCGAACCGGACTCCGGTCGCGAACGGCTCGCTGACCCGGTCGACCCGGAAGGTGCGCCAGTCGGCGCGGTCGAGGTCGTACGCGACCAGGTACCAGCGCCGCCCCGTCGACACCAGCCGGTGCGGCTCGGTCAGCCGGCGGGACGCGCTGCCGTCCTTGTCGCGGTAGGCGAACCGCAGTCGCTCGTGGCCCGCCACCGTCGACGCCATCACGGTCAGCGTCTCCGGCGCGATGCTCGGCCCGTCCCCGCTGGTCAGCGGCGTGGTCGCAGCCTGCAGCGTGGACACGCGGTGGCGCAGCCGGGAGGGCAGCACCTGCTCCAGCTTGGCCAGTGCCCGGACGGACGCCTCCTCCACCCCTTCCACGGCGTGCCCCGCACCGGCCCGCAGCCCCACCGCGATCGCGACGGCCTCCTCGTCGTCCAGCACCAGCGGCGGCATCGCCTTGCCCGCCACCAGCCGGTACCCGCCGTCCGCACCCTTCGTCGCCTGCACCGGATAGCCCAGCTCCCGCAGCCGGTCGACATCCCGCCGCACGGTACGCCGGGACACCCCCAGCCGGTCGGCGAGTTCACCGCCGGGCCACTCGCGGGGCGTCTGGAGGAGGGACAGGAGCTGGAGCAGCCGGGCTGGAGTGTCCGTCGTCATGGAGACGAGCATGCCGCAGATATAGGACACGATCTGACCTAATGGGGTCCTACCTTTCTTCCATGACCCCGAACGACAGCACCCTCGCTCCCCCGGCGCCCGACCGCGCCCGCTGGCTGGCCCTGGCCATCGTCATGACCGCGGCCTTCATGGACCTGGTGGACGTCACGATCGTCAACATCGCGATCCCGTCCATCCAGCAGAGCGCCCACGCCACGGTCAGCCAGATCCAGTGGATAACCGCCGGCTACGCCCTCGCCTTCGCCGCCGGTCTGATCACCGGCGGACGGCTCGGCGACATCCACGGCCGCAAGCGGCTGTTCCTCCTCGGCATCGGCGGCTTCACCGTCGCCTCCGCCCTGTGCGGTTTCGCCGCGAACCCGGAAATGCTGGTCGCCTCGCGCCTCCTGCAGGGCGGCATGGCCGCGCTGATGGTGCCTCAGGTGCTGTCCATCGTGCACGCCACCTTCCCGGCCCACGAACGCGGCAAGGTCTTCGGTCTGTTCGGCGCGATCGTCGGTCTCGGTGCGGTCTCCGGGCCGCTGCTGGGTGCCCTGCTGACGGAGTGGAACCTGTTCGGCCTCGAATGGCGGCCCATCTTCCTCATCAACCTCCCCGTGGGTGTGCTCGCCTGGCTGCTGGGCCGTCGCTTCATCACCGAGTCGAAGGCCCCCAGGGCGATGAAGCTGGACCTCGTCGGCGTCGCCCTGGTGACGCTGGGCCTGCTGATGCTGCTCTACCCGCTCACCCGCGGCCGCGAGCTGGGCTGGCCGCTGTGGGGGTACGGCTGCATGGCCGGCTCGCTCGTCGTCTTCGCGGCGCTGGTGTCGTACGAGAAACGGAAGGCGGCCAAGGACGGTTCCCCGCTCGTCGAGCTGTCCCTCTTCCGGGTGAAGAGCTTCGCCGCGGGCATCGCCGTACAGACCGTCTTCGGTGTCGCGCTCGGCATCTTCTTCCTGGTCTGGACGCTGTACATGCAGATCGGCCTGGGCTGGAGCCCGCTGCGGGCCGGGCTGACCGGGGTGCCGTTCTCGCTGGCGGTGTCCACGGCGGCCGGACTGTCGGTGCAGCAGCTGGTCCCGCGGTTCGGCCGGAAGGTGCTCCAGGCGGGTGCGCTGGTGATGGGTGCGGGCGTGCTGATCTACCTGGGGGAGGCCCGCCACTACGGCCTCGCCATCGCCTCCTGGCAGATGGCCCTGCCGCTGGTCGTGATGGGTGTCGGCATGGGTCTGATCGTCGCCCCGCTGACCGACGCGGTGCTCTCGGAGGTGCCGCGTGAGCACGCCGGTTCCGCGTCCGGGCTGATCAACACCGTGCAGCAGATGGGCAACGCGCTGGGGCTGGGGCTGGTGTCGGTGGTCTTCTACGGCGAGATCGGCGACCGGCTGACCCGGGCGCAGGTCGGTCCGGCGTTCGTGCACGCCTTCCAGCACGCGCTGTGGTGGGTCGCCGGGATCATGGGCGTGATCTTCCTGCTGATGTCCGCCCTGCCGAAGCGTCCGGCCCAGCACGTGGAGGGCGCGGAGCAGGAGGCGCCGGCGGCGGAGGAGCCGGCGCTGGTGCTCTGACCAGGGTGACGAAGGGCCCGGTACCGGTGCGGTACCGGGCCCTTCTGCTGCCCGGACGGCACCGGAGCCCGTACCTGCCCGGGCCGGGCCCGAATCTGTTTACTTTCCGGATTACCGGGCGTAGCCTGCCGATGAAACCACACGTTCGGGCATTAACCCGGAAGTGATCGGACATGGAGCCGACGATCGAGGCGGAGGCGAACGGACATGTACGCACCGGAGCGGCAGCAGGAGATCCTCCGGCTCGCCCGTGACGGCGGCCGGGTGGACGTGCTGTCGCTGGCCGAGGAGTTCCAGGTCACCGCGGAGACCATCCGCCGCGATCTGAAGGCCCTCGACCGCGCCGGTCTCGTCCGCCGGGTGCACGGCGGTGCCATCCCGGTGGGCCGCCTGGACTTCGAGCCGGACCTCACCGAGCGCGAGTCCACCGCCGCCGACGAGAAGGACCGCATCGCCAAGGCCGCCCTCACCGAGCTGCCGGCGGAGGGCACGATGATCCTCGACGCCGGTACGACGGTCGCCCGCGTGGCCGGTGCCATCCCGCTGGAGGCGCAGCTCACCGTCGTCACGCACTCCCTGCCGATCGCCGCCCGCCTCGCCGACCACCCGGGCATCCAGCTCCACCTGGTCGGGGGGCGCGTCCGGCACCGTACGCGCGCCGCCGTGGACGCCTGGGCGCTGCGTGCGTACGGCGAGATCCGCGCCGACGTGCTGTTCGTCGCCGCCAACGGCTTCTCCGCCGAACACGGACTGACCACCCCCGACCTCGCCGAGGCCGCGGTCAAGCGGGCCGCCGTCGCCTCCGCCCGCCGCGTGGTGCTGCTGGCCGACTCCTCCAAGCACGGCCAGGAGCACTTCGCCCGCTTCGGCGACCTGAGCGACGTGGACCTGCTGATCACCGACAGCGGGCTGAGCCCGGACGACGCCGCCGCCATCGAGCGCGGTGGCACGGAAGTAGTGCGCGCATGATCCTCACCGTCACCCCCAACCCGTCCCTCGACCGCACCTACGAGGTCCAGGCCCTCAAGCGCGGCGAGGTCATCCGCGCCGAGACCGAGCGCATGGACCCCGGCGGCAAGGGCGTCAACGTCTCGCGGGCCGTGGCCGCCGCCGGCCGGCGCACGGTCGCCGTCCTGCCCCTGGGGGGTGCGCCGGGCGCGCTCGTCGCCGACCTGCTCGCCGCGCAGGGCATCGAGGTCGCCCCGGTCCCGGTGGCCGGCGCCACCCGCTCCAACATCGCGCTCGCGGAAGCCGACGGGGTGCTCACCAAGATCAACGCGCCGGGTCCGCAGCTGTCGGCGGCCGAACAGGAACTCCTGCTGGACACCGTCCGCTCGCACTCCGGCGACACCGACTGGATCGCGTGCTGCGGCAGCCTGCCCCGGGGGCTCGCGCCCTCCTGGTACGCCGACGTCGTCACGCGGGCGCACGCCGGGGGTGCGCGCATCGCGCTGGACACCTCGGGACGCGCGCTCCTGGAGGCGCTGCGCGCGCGGCCCGACGTGGTGAAGCCGAACGCCGAGGAGCTCGCGGAAGCCGTCGGGCGCCCCCTGGCGACCGTGGGCGACGCGCTCAAGGCGGCCGAGGAGGTGCGCGCGATGGGCGCGGGCGCCGTGCTCGCGAGCCTGGGCGCCGACGGCCAGCTCCTCGTGTCGGACACCGGCGCCTGGTTCGGCAGCGCGCGGGTGTCCGCCGTCCGCAGCAACGTCGGCGCCGGCGACGCCTCACTGGCCGGCTTCCTCATCGCCGGCGGCACCGGCCCCGAGGCCCTCGCCTCGGCCGTCGCCCACGGCGCCGCCGCCGTGCAGCTCCCCGGCAGCGTGATGCCGACCCCCGCCGACCTTGATCCGGCGGCGGTGACGGTCACGGCCGACATCCCCCTGGACCGTGAACTGACGGAGCCGGTGTCATGACCCCCCTCGCCTACGGCGGCACCCGCCCCGGCTTCAGCCGGCTGGGCGGACGCGCCGGGTCCACCCGTCCGGACGCGCCCACCCGACCCGCATCGGAGCGGCAAGGCTCCCCGTTACCCGCCGCGGCCCCGGGGCGGTACGGCCACCCGAACCGCCGCGCCGTCCCACGGAGGCGGGGTTTCCCCGGTCCCGCCTCCCGCACCACCCCGTCCCCCCACCGCATCCCCGTCCCCACATGCGCCCACCCCACTCCCCGGGCGATACGCGTGCATAGGAGCCCGCGATGAGCGAAATGATCACCGCGGACCTGGTCGACCTCGACCTGTCCGCCGACACCAAGGAAGCGGCGGCCCGTGCCCTCGCCGAGCGCATGGTGGCCCAGGGCCGGGTGACCGACCTGGAGGGCTTCCTCGCCGACGTCGCCGCCCGCGAGGCCCAGATGCCGACCGGGCTCGACGGCGGCATCGGCATCCCGCACTGCCGCAGCGCCCACGTCACCGAGCCGACCCTCGCCTTCGGCCGCAGCGCCGCCGGCATCGACTTCGGCGCCGCGGACGGCCCGGCCGACCTGATCTTCCTGATCGCGGCCCCCGCCGGCGCCGACGACGCCCACCTCACGATCCTCTCCTCCCTCGCCCGCCAGCTGATGAACACCGAGTTCACCGACGCGCTGCGGTCGGTCCGGGACGCGGGCGCCGCGGCGGCGCTGATCCGCGGGGACGAGGTGCCGTCGGAGGACGGCGCGCAGGAGACGGGGGGCTCGCAGGAGGCGGGGAGCGCGCAGGACGCGCCGGGCGCGGGGGGCTCGCAGGGTGCTGCCGGCGCCGTCGAGGGCGCCGCGGGCGCTGCTGCAGGCGCCGTGGGCGCCCCTCAGGACACCGCTGTGGCGCCGGTGGCGGCCTCCGCCGGCGCCGCGGCGGGCAGCACGGCCCCGGTACCGGGCGCGGCCGTCACCGACGGATCCGCCCCGGCGCCGGGCGCCACGGCCGCCTCCGGCGCGACCCCCTTCCGCATCGTCGCCGTCACGTCCTGCCCGACCGGCATCGCCCACACCTACATGGCGGCCGAGTCGCTGGAGAACGCCGGCCGCGAGGCGGGTGTCGAACTGTTCGTGGAGACGCAGGGCTCGGCCGGCTTCACCCGGCTGGACCCGGCGGTCGTCGCGGCGGCGGACGCCGTGATCTTCGCCCACGACGTGCCCGTGCGCGACAAGGACCGCTTCGCCGGCAAGCCGACCGTCGACGTGGGCGTGAAGGCGGGCATCAACCGCCCGGCCGAACTCATCGCCGAGGTCCGCGAGAAGGCGGCGCGCGGCGAGGCGACCGCACCGGCGCACGGGCCGGCCACGCCGGTCGAGCGTGCGGGCGACTCCACCGAGGGCTACGGCACCAAGCTCCGCAAGTGGCTGATGTCCGGCGTCAGCTACATGGTCCCGTTCGTCGCCGCGGGCGGTCTGCTCATCGCACTGGGCTTCGCGATCGGCGGCTACAAGATCAACAAGGCGCCGTCGGTGATGGACCACTTCCTGTGGACCCAGGCCGACAGCTGGGGCGCCCTGCTGTTCCAGATCGGCGCCGTGGCCTTCGGCTTCCTCGTTCCGGTGCTCGCCGGCTACATCGCCTACGGCATGGCGGACCGGCCGGGACTGGTCCCCGGCTTCGTGGGCGGCGCGATCTCCCTGACCATCAACGCGGGCTTCCTCGGCGGCCTGGCGGCCGGTCTGATCGCCGGTGGCGTGGTGATGGCGATCCAGCGGCTGAACATCCCGGCGGCGTTGCGCGGCATCATGCCCGTGGTGGTGATCCCGCTGATCTCCTCGGCGATCGTCGGGTTCCTGATGTTCGTCGTGATCGGCAAGCCCATCGCCAGCGCCCAGAAGGGGCTGACCGACTGGCTGAACGGTCTCACCGGCACCAACGCCATCCTGCTCGGCGCCCTGCTCGGCCTGATGATGTGCTTCGACCTGGGCGGCCCGGTCAACAAGGTCGCCTACACCTTCGCCACCGCCGGCATCGCGGTCTCGAACCCCAGCGACTCCGCGATGAAGATCATGGCCGCGGTGATGGCGGCCGGCATGGTCCCGCCGCTGGCGATGGCCCTGGCCACCACCGTGCGCGGCAAGCTGTTCACCCCGACCGAGCGCGAGAACGGCAAGGCCGCCTGGGTCCTGGGCGCGTCCTTCATCTCCGAGGGCGCGATCCCCTTCGCGGCGGCCGACCCGCTGCGGGTCATCCCGTCCTCCATGGTGGGCGGCGCGCTCACCGGCGCCCTGTCGATGGGCTTCGGCGCCACGCTGCGGGCCCCGCACGGCGGCATCTTCGTGGTCCCGCTGATCGGCAACCCGTTCCTGTACCTGGTGGCCATCGCGGTCGGCGTCTGCGTCACCACGGCCCTGGTGGTCCTCCTCAAGGGCATGCGCAAGCCGGCCCCCGAGTCCACGGCCACCGACCCGGCCGCCCAGCAGCCCACCACGCCGAAGGAGGCCAAGCAGCCGGTGGCGGCCTGACCGCCACGGCCCCGCCCGCGGCACCTGCGCGGCACGGCCCCGGGACCACGTCCCCGGGGCCGTGCCGCGTT
>NZ_JBEYXJ010000087.1:0-38013 GCF_040645015.1 Streptomyces sp. NPDC046881
GAGCGGAGTGCCGGCACCGTGCGGGTGCCGCTGTCGGGCGTCCATTCCAGGAGGGTGGGTTCGGCCAGGAGGTCGCCGAGCGTCACGTCCAGGGCCCGCGACCTGTTTGCGCAGGTGAGAGGCCCCATCCTGGATGTCGTACATACGTTCGAGAATGGGGGTATGGTGGAGGTGGGGAAGTTGGAACTGATGTTCGAGAGCCGTTCGGGGCTCACGAGTGCGGGAGGTGTGTGTGCCGGGCTTCGCGCATCTGCACACCGTCTCCGGGTTCTCCCTGAGGTACGGGGCGTCCCATCCGGAGCGGCTGGCTGAGCGCGCCGCGGAGCGGGGAATGGACGCCCTCGCCCTGACCGACCGCGACACCCTCGCCGGTACCGTGCGCTTCGCCAAGGCGTGCGCCGGGGCCGGCGTGCGTCCGCTGTTCGGGGTGGACCTGGCGGTGGAGGCGCGGGAGGCCGTACGGCGTGAGCGGCGGCGCACGCCGGTGCGCGGTGGCGCCTTCGTGGACGAGTCGGCCCCCCGGGTGACCTTCCTCGCCCGGGACGGCGCCCGGGGCTGGGCCGACCTGTGCCGGCTGGTCACGGCGGCGCACGCGGGGGAGGGGGTCCCGCTGCTCCCGTGGGCCGGCAACCGGGGCGACGGCCTGGTGGTGCTGCTCGGACCGGGGTCGGACGTGGGGCGGGCGCTCGCCGCCGGGCGGCCCGACCGGGCGGCGGAGCTGCTCGTGCCGTGGCGCGAGGTCTACGGCGACGCGCTGCGGCTGGAGGCCGTCTGGCACGGGCGCACGGGGGCGGGGGCCGGTTCCCTGCGGCTGGCGGCCCGTACCGTCGGGTTCGCCGCCGAACAGGGGGTGCGGCCGGTGCTCAGCAACGCCGTCCGGTACGCCGATCCCGGGCAGGGGCCGGTCGCCGACGTGCTGGACGCCGCGCGCCGCCTGGTGCCGATCGACCCCCGGGGGGAGCTGGACTCCGGCGAGGCCTGGCTGAAGGACGGGCAGGCCATGCTGCACGTGGCCGAGCGGGTCGTGGAGGCCGCCGGGTACCGGCGGGACACCGCCCTGCGGCTGCTGGAGCAGACCCGGGCCACGGCCGCCGAGTGCCGGGTCGACCCCGAGGACGACCTGGGAATGGGGAGTGTGCACTTTCCCGAGGCGCACCTCGTCGGCGCCGGCCGGCGCACCGCGCAGCGGGCGCTCGCCTCGCGGGCGGCGGCGGGCATGCTGCGGCTCGGGTACGACGGGCGGCGCGCGTACTGGGAGCGGATGCACCACGAGCTGGACATCATCGCCCATCACGGCTTCGCCTCCTACTTCCTGACGGTCGCCCAGGTCGTCGACGACGTGCGCGGGATGGGCATCCGGGTGGCCGCCCGCGGGTCCGGGGCCGGGTCGCTGGTCAACCACCTGCTGGGCATCGCGCACGCCGATCCGGTCGAGCACGGGCTGCTGATGGAGCGCTTCCTGTCCAAGGAGCGGGTGGTGCTGCCCGACATCGACATCGACGTGGAGTCCGCGCGGCGGCTGGAGGTCTACCGGGCGATCATCGGCCGGTTCGGTGCGGAGCGGGTGGCGACCGTGTCCATGCCGGAGACCTACCGGGTGCGGCACGCGATCCGGGACGTGGGGGCCGCGCTGTCCATGGACCCGGCCGAGATCGACCGGATCGCCAAGTCCTTCCCGCACATCCGGGCGCGCGACGCCCGTGCCGCGCTGGCCGAGCTGCCCGAGCTGAAGCAGCTGGCGGGGGAGCACCGGAGGGAGGGCGCGAAGTACGGCAGGCTGTGGGAGCTGGTGGAGGCGCTCGACGCCCTGCCGCGCGGGGTCGCCATGCACCCGTGCGGGGTGCTGCTGTCCGACGCCTCGCTGCTCGCCCGTACGCCGGTGGTGCCGACCAGCGGTGAGGGGCTGCCCATGGCGCAGTTCGACAAGGAGGACGTGGAGGACCTGGGCCTGCTCAAGCTGGATGTGCTGGGCGTGCGGATGCAGTCGGCGATGGCGCACGCGGTCGCCGAGGTGGAGCGGGCGACCGGGGAGCGGATCGACCTGGACGGCGTCCCGCCGGGTGACCCGGAGACGTACCGGCTGATCCGGTCCACCGAGACGCTGGGCTGCTTCCAGATCGAGTCGCCGGGCCAGCGGGATCTGGTGGGGCGGCTGCAGCCGAGCACCTTCCACGACCTGGTGGTCGACATCTCGCTGTTCCGGCCCGGTCCCGTCGCCGCCGACATGGTGCGGCCGTTCATCGAGGCGCGGCACGGGCGGGCGCCGGTGCGCTATCCGCACCCGGACCTGGAGGAGCCGTTGCAGGGGACGTACGGGGTCGTCGTCTTCCACGAGCAGGTCATCGACATCGTCGCCCTCATGACCGGCTGCGGCCGTGGCGAGGCCGACCGGGTGCGGCGCGGGCTGTCCGAGCCGGAGTCGCAGGGGCGGATCAGGGTGTGGTTCGCCCAGCAGGCGGCGGCCAGGGGGTACGACGCGGAGACGATCCGGCGGACCTGGGAGATCGTGGAGGCCTTCGGGTCGTACGGCTTCTGCAAGGCGCACGCCGTCGCCTTCGCCGTCCCCACCTACCAGTCGGCGTGGCTGAAGGCGCACCACCCGGCCGCCTTCTACGCCGGGCTGCTCACGCACGACCCCGGGATGTACCCCAAGCGGCTGCTGCTGGCGGACGCCCGGCGGCGCGGGGTGCCGATCCTGCCGTTGGACGTGAACCTCTCCGGGGTCGCACACAGGATCGAACTGGTGTCTGAATCCCCGGAGGTGTGGGGGCTGCGGCTCGCCCTCTCCGACGTCCACGGCATCAGCGAGGCCGAGGCGCAGCGGATCGCGGACGGGCAGCCCTACGCCTCCCTGCTGGACTTCTGGGAACGGGCCCGGCCCAGCAGGCCGCTGGCCGGACGGCTCGCCCAGGTGGGCGCGCTGGACGCCTTCGGCGCCAACCGGCGCGACCTGCAACTGCACCTGACCGAGCTGCATCGCGGCGCCCGGGGCGGTGGCGGCGGCCAACTCCCGCTGGCGGGCGGGCGGAAGACCGCCCCGGCCGGGCTGCCCGACCTGTCCGCCGCGGAGCGGCTCAGCGCCGAGCTGGGGGTGCTGTCCATGGACGCCTCGCGCAACCTGATGGACGACTACCGCGCCTTCCTCGACGAGCTGGGCGTGGTCTGCGCGCGCCGGCTGCGCGAGGCCCGGCACGGGGAGACCGTGCTGGTCGCGGGCGCCAAGGCGGCCACCCAGACCCCGCCGATCCGCTCCGGCAAGCGGGTCGTCTTCTCCACCCTGGACGACGGCACGGGCCTGGTCGACCTCGCGTTCTTCGACGACTCGCACGACGCCTGCGCCCACACCGTCTTCCACTCCTGGCTGCTGCTGGTGCGCGGAGTGGTGCAGCGGCGCGGCCCGCGCAGCCTGAGCGTGGTCGGCTCCGCCGCCTGGAACCTCGCCGAACTGGTGGAGGTGCGGCACGCGGAGGGACTCGACGGGGTCGCGGCCCGGCTGGCCGGACCGTCCGGCACGCCCCCGGCCGGGGACGACGGCGGTCCGCTCCGGGCCCGGCTCGCCGGTTCCGAGGGGCTGCCCGCGCCGGCCGGCTCCGCGGCCCGCGACCCGATGGCGGACCGGACGATCCGCATGCCCACGGGGTACGAGATGCACCCCTGGGCCGACCTGCGGCCCGCCGGCCAGGACGCCGGGCAAGGGCCCGCGGCGATACGGAAGTTGTGGCACCAGAGTCCGGGGAGTGCGGGATGACCATCCTCTGCGTACGTTTCCAGCTGCCGCCGATGTACAAGGCGGCCCTGCCGGGACTGCTCGGGTTGCTGGAGGACTTCACCCCGGTGGTCGAGGCGCTGCCGCCGGACGGGGCGCTGGCCGATCTCCGGGGCGCCGAGCGGTACTTCGGGCGCAGCGCCGTGGAGCTGGCCTCGGTGATCCGGGTGCGGGCCCTCGCGCGGTACGGCGTCGACTGCGCGATCGGTGCCGGCCCGGGGCCGATGCTGGCCCGCGTGGCGCTGCGCGACGCCCGGCCGGGGGTGACCTGCGCGGTGCCCGAGGACGCCGTCGCCGAGTTCCTCGCCGGCAAGCCCGTCGCCGCGCTGCCCGGCATCGGCGCGGCGACCGCCCGCACCCTGGGCGAGTACGGCCTGGACACCCTGGGCCTGGTCGCCGCCGCGCCGCTGTCCACGCTCCAGCGGCTGATCGGCGCGAAGGCGGGCCGGGAGCTGCGCGAGAAGGCGAGCGGCGTCGACCGCGGCCGGGTCGTCCCGAACGCCGTCGCGCGCTCGCTGACGACGGAACGGTCCTTCGGCTTCGACGAGTTGGACCCCGCCCGGCACCGCGGGGCGCTGCTGTCGGCCGCCGAGGAGATCGGCGCCCGGCTGCGCGCGGTGGAGAAGGTCTGCCGCACCCTGACCCTCACCGTGCGCTACGCCGACCGGTCCGCGACCACCCGCAGCCGCACCCTGAAGGAGCCGACCGCGCACTCGGCGGCCCTGGCCCGGTCGGCCTACGACATGTACGAGTCGCTCGGCCTGCAGCGCGCCCGGGTCCGCGCGCTCGCCCTGCGCGCCGAGGGCCTGACCCCCGCCGACCAGGCCTCCTACCAGCTCACCTTCGACCCCGTGGACGAAAAGGCCCGCCGGGTCGAGGAGGTCGCGGACCGCGTGCGGGCGAAGTTCGGGCCGCGGGCGGTGATGCCGGGGACGCTGGCCCTGGCGTGCGCCCTCAGTTGGCCCACGGCGGCGTGAGACGAGTGCCGTCGGCCAGTCGTGCCTCCAGGCCGATCGAGGTGGTGACCCAGGAGATCGCGGTGTGGCCGGTGGGATTCTCGACGGCAAGAGTCGCACCGGGGTTGACGATCACCGTGTCGCCCGCCGCGATCCGCTCGGTGTGACCGTCGAGTGTCATCAGCAGTTCCCCGACGAGCAGATGGAAGATCTCCTCCCGGTTGACGGTGTGGGCGGGTGCCTTCGTCCCGGGCGGGATCTCACCGCGCCAGGCGCACAGTTCCCTGCTTCCGGCGAGCGGGGTGGCGTACGAGACGAAGCGGGCGCCGTGGATCTCGTGGGTGACGGCTTCCGAGGAGCGGACGACGGGCATGGCGGTGTTCTCCGTCCAGAGGGGTGTCTGAAAGTGGTCAAGCTACTTGACTATATGGTCAAGCAGCTTGACCACTTCGTCAAGGGTGTTTCAATGCCTGGGTGCACAACTCCGACGCCCTGGCCCTGTCCGCCGCCCTGCTCGCCGCCGCGGGCGACCTCACGCAACGCATCAATGACGGGGTGGTGGCCCGCGGCTTCACGGACGTCCGGCCCGCCCACGGCTTCGCCTTCGCGCGGCTCGCCCCGGACGGCGCCACCGTCACCGACCTGGCCGCGCACCTCGGGGTGACCAAGCAGGCGGCGAGTCAGCTGGTGGACGAGATCGTACGCAAGGGGTACGCCGAGCGGACGCGGCATCCCGAGGACGCGCGCGCCCGGCTGATCGTGCTGACCGAGCGCGGGTGGGCCTGTACCCGAGCGGCGGAGGAGGCGGCGGCCGAGGTGGTCGGGGGATGGGGCGAGCTGCTGGGTGAGGGTGAAGTGCGCGCGCTGCGGGACCACTTGGCACGGATCGCTCCCCGAGGGCCGATCCGTCCGGCCTGGTGACGCCTCGTCGGCGTCCCGGCGGCTCATTGTTACCGCTGGAAGTTTTTACTGACGCGTAACTTCTCACTTCGGCTACTCGCCCGTAACTTGACGAGTGAACAGCATCCTCGTGATCCGGATCACAGGGTTAGGCCCCCACCTCCCTTGAGCCGCAAGGAGATCACACGATGCTGCCCTGGAAGAGAGTGCTCAGACCCCTCGTCGCACTCCTCCTCACCGCCGCCGTCGCCGTCGTACCGGCCGCCGCGGCCAGCGCTTCCGACTCCGCCGCACCCACCTCCGGCTGGAACGACTACTCCTGCAAGCCCTCCGCCGCCCACCCCCGCCCCGTCGTCCTCGTCCACGGCACCCTCGGCAACTCGGTCGACAACTGGCTCGGCCTCGCGCCCTACCTGACGAGCCGCGGCTACTGCGTCTACTCCCTCGACTACGGCCAACTCCCCGGTGTCCCGCTCTTCCACGGACTCGGCCCCCTCGACAAGTCGGCCGAGCAGCTGTCGGCCTTCGTCGACAAGGTGCTCGCCGCGACCGGAGCCGCCGAGGCCGACCTGGTCGGGCACTCCCAGGGCGGCATGATGCCCCGCTACTACCTGAGGTTCCTCGGCGGAGCCGCCAAGGTCGGCGCCCTCGTCGGCCTCGCCCCCGACAACCACGGCACCGACCTGGACGGCCTCACCAACCTGCTCCCCTACTTCCCCGGCGCCGAGGACCTGCTCAAGGCCACCACCCCCGGCCTCGCCGACCAGATCACCGGCTCCGCCTTCCTCACCAAGCTCAACGCCGGCGGCGACACCGTCCCCGGAGTGCGCTACACCGTCATCGCCACCCGGTACGACGAGGTGGCCACCCCCTGGCGCACCCAGTACCTGAGCGGCTCCGACGTCCGCAACGTCCTGCTCCAGGACCTGTGCCCGCTCGACCTCTCCGAGCACCTCGCGATCGGCCTGTTCGACCGGATCGCCTTCCACGAGGTCGCCAACGCCCTCGACCCGGCCCACGCCACCGCCACCACCTGCGCCTCGGTCTTCAGCTGAGCCACCGCCGGGGCCTGTCCGGCCTGAGCCGCCGGACGGGCCCCGGAACCCGTGGGGCGATCCGAAACTAGCCCGGAGAAGCCGGGAAATCCGCCGCCGAGGGCGGCCGGAGAAGATCCTTATGGTCCGCTTAAGGGTCCCCTCAGACTCCGCTCAGGCGGACGGCGCCGGGGATAGCGTTCAGCCATGACCGACACGGAGTGCACCGCCACGCAACAGGTCCGGCCGGCCCGCGCCGAGGACGTACCGGCCGTGAAAGCGGTGACGGACGCGGCCTACCACCCCTACATCGCGCGCATCGGCGTGGTGCCCCAGCCCATGGAGGCGGACCACGCGGCGGACGTCGCCGCCGGGAAGGTGTTCGTCACGGGGGAGCCCGTCGTCGGGCTGGTGGTGGTCGAGGTGTTCGCCGACCACCTCTTCCTGGACAGCATCGCCGTCCGTCCCGACGCGCACGGCACGGGTGTCGGACGGCGGCTGCTGCGCTTCGTCGACGCACGCGCGCGTGCACTGGGGCTCGACGAGATCAGGCTCTACACGAACGCGCTGATGTGGGAGAACCAGAAGATCTATCCGAGGTACGGCTACGAGGTCGTGGCCCGCCGGGTCGACGGCCCGTACGACCGGATCCACTACCGCAAGCGGCTGGGCTGAGGCGTCCCGGACGTCAGCCGTCGGGCCACCAGGTGCGGGCGATGTCCTTGCGCACCTCGGGGCGTCCCGCCGGGCGCTCGTCCGCCTCTTCGCGGATCCGGCGGGTGTCCGTCCTCTTCAGGGGCTTGTGCACGGTCACACGGCGCATGGCTGCCTCCTTCGAGCCCACCGGGTTCCGCGGTGTCACGGGGGCAGACCCTTTCGGCGAGACTTCCTCATCGGTGCCTGGTTGTCAGTGGCGTCTGTCACTCTCTGGGCATGACGAGCAAGAACAGGTACACGGTTGCGGTTGCCCCGGAAGCGGACTGGGATGCGCAGGCCGCCGTCTTCGATGACGAGCCGGACCACGGCCTGCGTGATCCGCAGGTCCGCGCGGCCTGGGCGGACCGGCTCCGCGCCTGGCTCCCGGAGCGGCCCGCCGACGTGCTCGACCTCGGCTGCGGAACCGGCAGCCTGTCACTCCTCGCCGCCGAACAGGGGCACCGGGTGACGGGGGTCGACCGGTCCCCGGCGATGGTGGAGCGGGCCCGGACCAAGCTGGCCGGGCGCACCGCGCGGATCCTGTGCGGGGACGCGGCCGCCCCGCCGGTGGCACCCCGGTGCTTCGACGTGGTCCTCGTCCGGCATGTGCTGTGGGCGCTGCCGGATCCCGCCGGGGTGCTGCGGCACTGGCGGGACCTGCTGCGCCCCGGGGGCCGGTTCATCCTGGTCGAGGGCGTCTGGGGGACCCTCACCCCGGTCGGCATACCGGCCGCGCGGCTCACCGCCCACCTCGAACCCCTCACCCGGGGCGTGCGCGTGGAGCGGCTGTCCGACGACTCCCTGCTGTGGGGCAAGGACGTCGACGACGAGCGGTACGCGGTGGTGGCCACCGTGTGACCGGGCCACGGTGGCCGGGCACGTCAGGCCAGCAGCTCCGCGAAGCCGCCGGCACGGGCCAGCGCCTCCAGCGCGTCGAGCGCGGCCACCGCGGCGGACGCGGCCTCCGGGTCCCGCCGGGCGAGGCCGCTCTCGGCGAACTCGTCCTCGTCCAGCCGCCGTACGTCCCGCCCGTCCGCGGAGCGCCACAGGTCCAGGTCGAGGTCCTCCACGACCAGCTCCGGCCCGGACCGCACCGCGGGGCGCGTGATGTCGCAGTACCAGCCCTTGACCGAGCCGTCCGCCGCGCGCACCTCCTTCACCGAGTACCACCGGCTCCGCCAGTAGTACTCGGTGAACACGTCACCCGGTTCGAACCGCACGAACCCGAAGTCACGGACCCCGGCCCCCGCCCAGGCGGCGCGTACGGCGATCCGGTCGCCGTCGTCCCGGAGCAGCTCCGCCGGGTAACGGATCTTCGTACGGCCCGCCTTGACCAGGACGACCTCCAACCGGGCCGCCGGCTCAGCCGAGTTCACGGACATAGCGCACCTCCTGCGCGCAGACCTCGTACCCGAGCCACTTGTTGATCGCGATCATGGGGCCGTTGCCGGTGTCGTTGCCCGTGAACGCCTCGGTGACACCGGCCGCGCGGGCCCGGTGGAGGGAATGGATCTTGGCGAGCCTGGCCAGGCCGCGGCCGCGGTGGGCGCGGGCGGTGCCGGTCATGGCCGTGGAGTAGCGGCCGTCGCCGTCGGTGTAGGCCACGGTGAACGCGACCGGCCGGCCGTCGACACAGGCGGCCGTGGTCAGTTCCCGGTCCAGCAGCGGGTGCTTCCAGGCCTCCGCGAGCCAGGCGTCGTAGTCCGTCAACGCGTACTCCACGTCGCTCGGTTCGTCCCGCAGCGTCTCCGCGTCCAGCTCGAACAGCGGCCGGGGATCGTCCGCGAAGCCGGCGGCCGTCCGCAGCTCCACACCGGGCGGGACCTCCGGGAGCGGCGGGAGCGTGCCGTGCGCCAGGTCCAGCCGGAGGAAGTGCGCGCTACGGCCCCGCCGGTAGCCGCGCCGCTCGGCGAAGGCCCGGCTCGCCGGCTCGTCCAGCGCCCAGGCGAACAGCCGGGTCGCGCCCAGGCCCGTCAGGTACTCCTCGGCGGCCTCCACCAGCAGCCGGCCGGCACCGCGGTGCGTCCGGTCCGGGCGGACGTAGATGTTCAGGGAGCCCTGGCCCGGTTCGGGGCTGTCGTGGATCAGATGGACCTGTGCCGTGCCGATGATCTCGCCGTCCTCCTCCGCGACGAGCGGCCGGAACCGGGCGCCGGGGTGCATGTGGGTGACGGTGTGCCGGACGGAGTCCGGGGTGAACAGGATGTACGGGAGGGCGAGTCGGCGGACGCGGGCGAAGCCTTCGGCGTCGGCGGGGACGTCGGGGCGCAGGGCGCGGACGAGCACTGTCATGATGAGGCACCGTACGGGCGGCCAGGCCGGGCTGCCTCTCATTTTCCGTCGGGTGCGGGACAATCGGCCATGTGAGCCTGAAGATCCGCATCGATGACAGCGCGCCCCCGTACGAGCAGGTGCGGGCGCAGATTTCCGAGCAGGCGCGGTCCGGGGCGCTCCCGGTGGGGTACCGGCTGCCGACCGTGCGGGGGCTGGCCGAGTCCCTGGGGCTCGCGGTGAACACGGTGGCCAAGGCGTACCGGGCGCTGGAGGGGGACGGGGTGATCGAGACGCGGGGGCGCAACGGCACGTTCGTGGCCGCCGCCGGCTCGGCCGCCGTGCGCGAGGCCTCCCTGGCCGCGCAGGCGTACGTCGACCGGGTGCGGCGGCTGGGCTTGGACGAGCAGGCGGCACTGGACGCGGTGCGGGACGCCCTGCGGGCGGCGTACCGGGAATAGGGAACATGCCGACGTGAGGGGCGGGTGCGAGGCGGGCCGGATCAGCACCCCTTCGCCGGCTCCGGTGTCCGGGTCACCGGCAGGCCCGCCCGGTGCGCCGAGCGGGCGAAGGCGATCGCGTCCTGGACCGCCGCGCCCCCGGGGTCGTTGTTGAAGTACGCGTAGACGTCCTCCCCGGCGGACCAGGTCGTCGCGACACGGTCCACCCAGGTGTCCAGGGAGCGGCGGCCGTAGCGCGGCCACGGCTGGGCGCGGCCCTGGTGGAAACGGACGTAGCCCCAGTCGGCGGTGCGCCACAGCGGGGTCACCGGGCGGGCCAGGACGTCCGCCCAGCACAGCGCCGCGCCCCGGGACGACAGCACCTCGCGCACCTCACCCGTCCACCAGGACTCGTGCCGGGGCTCCACCGCGACCCTCGTGCCGGCCGGGAAACAGGCCAGGCAGGCGTCCAGCAGCGAGGGGTCGGCGCGCAGGGTCGGCGGGAGCTGGAGGAGGACCGGGCCCAGGCGGTCGCCGAGGCCCGCCGCGTGCGTCATCAGGCGGTGCACCGGCTCCTCGGGGTCCTTCAGCCGCTTGATGTGGGTGAGGTACCGGCTGGCCTTGACCGCGACCACGAACTCCGGCGGGACGCGCCCGCGCCAGGCGGCGAAGGTGTCGTACGACGGCAGCCGGTAGAACGCGTTGTTGATCTCCACGGTCGCGAACAGCCGGGTGTACTCCTCCAGCCACAGCCGCGTCGGCACCCCGGCCGGGTAGACGAGGTCCCGCCAGTCCTTGTACTGCCACCCCGACGTGCCGACGAACAGCGTCATACCCTCATGAAAGCACTTACAGGTACAGGCCCGCGTCCGCGCCCTCCCGCGCGCCCGGCACCGAGGTCGGCGTGGTGCCCCGGCGCAGCGCGTACAGCTCGGCCAGGGTCGCGCCCTCCCGGCCCACGCCCTGCTCGGTGCCGAGCCAGTTCACCGCCTCCGGGCGGGTCAGCGGGCCCACCTCGATGCGGGCCAGACAGCGGCCGGGGCGGACCACGGCCGGGTGCAGCCGCTCCAGGTCCTCGTTGGTGGTGACGCCGACCAGGACGTTGCGGCCCTGGCCGAGCAGGCCGTCGGTCAGGTTCAGCAGCCGGGACAGGGCCTGGCCCGCGGTGTGCCGGGCCTCGCCGCGGATCAGCTCGTCGCAGTCCTCCAGCAGCAGCAGACGCCAGCGGCCCTTGCCCGCGCCGTCGTCCTCGCCGATCGCGATGTCCATCAGATAGCCGACGTCGGAGAAGAGGCGCTCCGGGTCCAGGACGCAGTCGACCTGGCACCAGTCCCGCCAGGACCGGGCCAGGGTGCGCAGGGCGGAGGTCTTGCCGGTGCCCGGCGGGCCGTGGAGCAGCAGCAGCCGGCCGGCGATGTCCTGCGGGGTCGTCTTCATCAGACGGTCCATGGCCTCCGCCACCGGTGCCGTGTAGTTGGGCCGGACCTCCTCCCAGGTGCCCGCGGAGATCTGCCGGGTGGTGCGGTGCGGGCCGCGCCTGGGGGAGACGTACCAGAACCCCATCGTCACGTTCTCGGGCTGCGGTTCCGGCTCGTCGGCCGCGCCGTCCGTGGCCCGGTCGAGGATCTGCTGGGCGAGTTCGGCGCTGGTCGCGGTGACCGTGACGTCCGCGCCCCGGTTCCAGCGGGAGACCAGCAGGGTCCAGCCGTCCCCCTCGGCGAGGATCGCGCTGCGGTCGTCGTCGCGGGCGACCCGCAGCACCCGGGCACCCTCCGGCAGCAGGGTCGCGCCCGAGCGCACCCGGTCGATGTTGGCCGCGTGCGAGTACGGCTGCTCGCCCGTCGCGAAGCGGCCGAGGAACAGCGCGTCGACGACGTCGGACGGCGAGTCGGAGTCGTCGACGTGGAGCCGGATCGGCAGAGCGTCGTGTGGGTTCGCAGACATGCCGCCATGATCCGGCACGGATGCGCTCCGCGCATGGCATTTCCGTCGCCGGGGAGTGCGGTTCTTCGGCCGCGGGCGCCCGGCCTCAAAACCGGTCCGGTCCGGTCGACGTGACGAGCTGTCGACAAACATGACATGCACGCGCAATACATGAGCGGTGAACGTTCCGGGTCGATCCTGTTGAGATGTCAAAAGCCTTGGCATGGACACTTCCTGTCAACACGCGTAGCTGCTACGACAGTTGTGGCAGAGATCCTGCTAAAGGGAGGTTCCATGAGACGTTCCCGACTTACCGGATTCGTTACCTCGCTCCTCCTCGCCGCCGGCCTCGGTCTCACCGGGGCCGCTTCGGCGCAGGCCTCCTCGACGGCCGCGGCCGGCGGCTACGTGGCACTCGGCGACTCCTACTCCTCCGGGGTGGGCGCCGGCAGTTACATCAGCTCCAGCGGCAGCTGCGACCGCAGCACGAAGGCGTATCCGTACCTGTGGAACGCCGCCCACAGTCCCTCCTCGTTCGCCTTCAACGCCTGTTCAGGCGCCACGACGGACGACGTGCTCGCGGGCCAGCTCGGCTCGCTGAACTCCTCCACCTCGCTGGTCTCCCTCACCGTGGGCGGCAACGACGCCGGCTTCGCCGACGTCATGACTACCTGTGTGACCAGCTCCGACAGCACGTGCCTGTCCCGCATCAACACCGCGAAGGCGTACGTCGCCAACACGCTCCCCGGCAAGCTGGACACCGTCTACAACGCGATCAGCGCCAAAGCCCCGTCCGCCCGGGTCGTCGTCATCGGCTACCCCCGCTTCTACCTGCTCGGCCAGTCGTGCCTCGGACTCTCGGAGACCAAGCGGTCCGCGATCAACGACGCCGCCGACTACATCGACACCGCCATCAAGGCCCGCGCCACCGCCCACAACTTCGTCTTCGGCGACGTCCGCACCACGTTCAGCGGCCACGAGATCTGCTCCGGCAGCTCCTGGCTGCACAGCGTCAACTGGCTCGACATCGGCGAGTCGTACCACCCGACCGCGTCCGGCCAGTCCGGCGGCTACCTGCCGGTGTTCACCAACGCGGCCTGAGCCGCACGGGCTCGCTCCTGCGGGTGAACTTTCCGGGCCGTGTCCCGGCGGGGTCCCTCAGGGCGAGCCCGACGCGGAGGCGGAGGTTCCGGGCGACGGGGTCTCCGCCGCCGTCGTACACGCGACCGAGAACGGCACCGGGTCCGACGTGACCCGCACCGGGCCGCGCACCTCCACACTGATCTCGTTCTCGATCGTCCCGCTGTCCGCGCCGGTGCTCACGGTCACCTGCCGCTGCCGGGTGCGCGGGCCGCCCGCCGGGAACGGCAGCGTCTTCCACCCGGGGTCCGACACCGACCCGTGCGCGAGCACCCACCGGTACTCCACCCGTGCCGGCAGCCGCCCCACCGTGAACGCGGCCGTGAACGCGGGCGCCTGCGTGGCCGGCGGCGGACACGTCCCCGAGTACGCCGTGTGCGCGCCGGTCAGCGTCACGTGCACCGACTGCGCCGGCGGGCTCGCGCTGCTCGCCGAGGGGCTGCCGCGCGTGGGCGAGGCGTCCTCGGTGTCCGTGTCGGTGCTGCCGCTCGGCGTGGGCGAGTGCGCGCCGCGGCTCGCCCGGCCGGTGCTCGGGGCACCGCTGCCCTGCTTGCCCCCGTCGGCGCGGTGCAGCAGCACGTACGTCAGTCCGGCCAGCGCCAGGACGACCGCGAGCACGCCCGCGACCAGCACGGCGGCGGCGTGGCGGTCGCGCCCGGGCCGCCGGTCCGGCACGGCGGCCGTGGCGCCCGGGTCCGGATACCCGGTGGGCAGCGGCGCCGGCGGGGTACGGGACGGCTCCGACGGCCGGGCCGGCATCGACGGCGGGTACGGCGATACCGCGCCCGCGCTCTCGGTGCGCGCCGCGCCGCCCGCCGCGACCAGCCGCAGCTCACGCTCCGCCTGCTCGGCCGGCAGCCGCTCGGCGGGGTCCTTGCGCAGCAGCCCCCGGATCACGGGCGCGAGCGGCCCGGCCCACCGCGGCGGCGGCAACTCCTCGTCCACCACGGCCCGCAGCGTGCTGAGCGGGGTGTCCTGCCGGAACGGGGACACGCCCTCGACGGCCGCGTACAGCAGCACGCCCAGCGACCACAGGTCCGACTCCGGGCCCGGCGTCCGCCCCAACGCCCGCTCCGGCGCCAGGAACTCGGGCGAGCCCACCACCTCGCCGGTCATGGTCAGCGCCGAACTGCCCTCCACCGTGGCGATCCCGAAGTCGGTCAGCACCACCCGGCCGTCGTTCGCGAGCAGCACGTTGGCCGGCTTCACGTCCCGGTGCAGCACCCCGGCGGCGTGCGCGGCGCGCAGCGCGGACAGCACCTCGGCGCCGATGTACGCGGCCCGCCGCGGCGGCAGCGGACCCTCCGCCTCCAGCTGGTCGGCGAGCGACAGCCCGCGCACCAGCTCCAGCACGATCCACGGCCGGCCGCCCTCCAACGCCACGTCGTACACGGTGACCACGTTGCGGTTCGCGACCCGGGCCGCCGCCCACGCCTCCCGCTCCAGGCGCGCGTACAGCCGCTCCACCTCGGGGCCGGGCAGCCCCGCCGGCGCCCGCACCTCCTTGACCGCCACCTCGCGGTGCAGCACCTCGTCCCGGGCACGCCACACGGTGCCCATGCCGCCCTCGCCCAGCCGGGCCAGCAGACGGTAGCGACCCGCGATCACACGTTCCGGGACCGGCTCCTCGGACACGGGCGCCCCCCAAGGCATCTCGCGCGAATTCTCCACAAAAGTAGCTCAGCCCAGCGCGGATGCGGCCCCCTTGAGCACCAGTCCCGTGCCCAGCGCCAGCACGACCAGCGCCGACACCAGCGGCAGGGTCCGGCGCACGAGGGCGGCCAGGGGGTGCGCGCTCCAGCGCGGGCGCCGTTCCATGACCCGGGCCGCCCCCGCGCCCAGCCGTACGACGGCGAACCCGGCGGCGGTGAGGGTCAGCGCGAGCCCCGCCCCGTACGCCACGACGAGCAGCAGCCCGAACCACGCCTTGCCGAGCGCGGCGGCACCGACCAGGACGACCACGGCGGACGGACTGGGCACCAGCCCGCCGGCGAACCCCAGCAGGATCGTGCCGCGGACGGTGGGCGCGGTGGGGTGCGTGTGGGTGTGCCCGCCATGGGTGTGGGTGTGACCCCCGTGGCTGTGGGTGTGGCCGCCGTGGGTGTGCTCACCATGGGCGTGCGTCCCATGGTCGTGCGCGTGGCTGTGGGTGTGGCCGCCATGGGTGTGCTCACCATCGTGATGGTGATGCTGGTGGTGATCGGCACCTTGACCGGCACCGTGGCCGGCCCCGGCCCCCACGGCCGCCAACTCCCGCCGCTCGGCGTGGTCGTGGGCCGCGGCGGTCGGCCGTACGCGGTTGTGCCAGGCCCGGCGCACCAGGGTGACGCCCGCCGCCAGCACCAGGGCGCCGCTGGCGATGCCCAGCCAGGAGATCACCGCCGGTGCGGCGGCGGAGCCGGCCGTCACGAGCAGGCCCAGGGCGACCACGCCCAGGGTGTGGGTCACGGTGACCGAGGCGGCCAGCGGCAGCACGTCCCGCGGCCGGGCCCGGCCCCCGCGCGCCGCCGCCGTCGCGGCCATCAGGGTCTTGCCGTGGCCCGGGGCCAGGGCGTGCATCGCACCCAGGGCGACCGCGATGAGCAGGGCCACGGCGGCGAACCCGACGGTGAGATCACGCCGGGCCACGAGGTCGTCCAGGGCCCGGGTCCAGCGGTCGGCACCCCGGGGCAGCACGCCGGCGCCCGGGGCCGCCTGCCGCTGCGCGTCCGCCGCGAGCGCCGGGCCGCCGGGCCGCGCCCGCACCGAGGCCGTGACGGTGTCGGCGGGGGAGGACAGCAAGTCCTTGGGGTAGGAGGTCAGTTCCCGCGAGACCGACTCCTTCGGCACGTCCGTCGCGGTGAGCGTCATCCGGTCGCCCCGCGCCGTGATCTCCCGCCAGCCGGGCCCACCGGTGGCGCCCGCGCCGTGGAAGCCGAGCGTCACGGTGCCCGTGCGGGGCAGTGCGGCGGTCAGCCGGCACTCCACGCGCAGGGTGTCGAGACCGGCCTGGCCCGGGCGCAGGCGCGCGCTGCTGCGGCCGGCCGTCAGGGTGGCCGTACGACCGTCGACGGTGAGGGCGCTGTCGGCGGCGGCCCGTGCGCAGCGCTGCCGGGCCCACGCGTCCAGCCCCAGCCGTTCGACGGCGGGCTTGGCCTGGGTGGCCGGGATCTCGGCCAGGTCCTCCACATGGTCGACGCGGAGCTGTCCGGGAGCGGCGACCAGACCGTCGTAGCGGTTGACGGTGAAGTTGCCGAGGGGGTGCGCGCTCGCGGTGCCGGCCGGGAGGAGCGCCAGGGCGCACCCGGCGAGCAGCACGTACAGCAGACGGGATGTCACCGGGCACCCTCCAGCGCCTCGCGGGCCTGCGCGGCGCCCAGCGGGGAGAAGCCGGGATTCAGCTTCAGGGCCGCGGCGAGCGAGGCGCGGCCGGCCGCCCGGTGGCCGGTGGCCAGCTCGATCATGCCCCGGTGGTACCGGAAGGCGGCGCTGCGGTAGCCGGTGGCGGCGGCCCGGCGGGCGTAGGGCAGGGCCTCGGCGTCACGGCCGTTGACGTGCAACGCCCAGGCGAGGGCGTCCGCGGTGTGCACGGTGTGCCGCCGGGCCCATTCGGCGCGGGCCGCGCGCAGGGCGGCCCGCTTGTCGCCGTGGTCGGCGGCGGCCAGCGCGGTGTCCAGGTCGGCGTTGACGCCGTTGGCCCGGGCCAGCGCGATCCAGGCGTCGACCAGCGCGTACTGCTGGCGGGCCCGCGCCCGGTCGCCGGCCGCGCCCCGCGCCTCGTACAGCTCGCCGAGGGCGACCAGCGGGCCGGGCAGCGGAGCGCGGGCCACCACCGTCTCCATGTCCTTGACGGCCGCGGCCCGGTCACCGCTCGCCGCCCGCGCGCGGGCCCGGCCCTCCAGCGCCGGGAGGTAGCCGTCGTCGGCGGCCAGGGCGCGGGCGTAGTAGGTGAGCGCCGTGCGCTGGTCGCCCTGGTTCCAGGCCAGCTGGCCGAGCTGGGTGGCCACGTACGCGGTGTCGCCCGGCGAGGCGGCCGCGGTCAGCGCCTGCTCCAGGACGCGGCGCGCCGTGCGCACGTCCCCGCGCAGCTCCTGCACGTAGGCGTACCGGGTGAAGACCGGCACGCCCGGCTTGCGCGCGTCGGCGGTCCGCGCCGCCTTCGCCGCGTCGGCGTACCGGCCGAGTTCGACCAGGGCGTCGATCCGGGAGGACAGCGCGCGCTCGCTGTAGGGGTTGCGCCGCAGGGCCGCGTCCGCGAAGGACAGGGCGCCGTGGAAGTCGTGCCGGGCGGCGGCGAGGGCGGCGCGGCCGGCCAGGGCCTGGTCGTTGTCCGGCGCCAGCGACAGGGAGCGCCGCAGCGCCTGCTCCGCCTGCGGGTACCGGGACGGGTCGCCCTTGGTCCGCGCCTGCTCGACGTAGGCCAGACCGAGGGTGGCCCAGCCGCCGTGGTCCTTGGGCTGGGCCCGCAGATGCGTCTGGAGCGCGGTGATGCTCGCGTCCAGGTTCCCGCCGCTCAGCACCCCGGGGTCCACCGCGCCGGCGGCGACCGGCGCGGACGCCTGCCCCCGGTCCGCGCCGAGCGCGATCGCACCGCCGGTCAGGGCGACCGCCAGCAGCGAGGCGGCGGCGACGAGCTGGGCGCCGCCCCGCCACAGCCGCCGGACCGAACCGACCCGCCGTACGGCGGCGACCCGCTCGTCGCCGTCGGTCTCCTGCGCGACGGTCGCGCCGTCCCCGGCGCCGCCGGGCTCGTCGGGACCGGAAGCCACGGGCGCCGGTGCGGTCGGCGCCGGCCGGGGCTCGCCGCTCACGCTCACCTGCTGCGCGTCCTGCTCGTCGTCCTGCCCGCGCGGGCCCATGCCTTCTCCTCCGTCGGTCGTGTGGAAGGCGCGGCCCGCCGTGGGGGAGGGGGAATCACGGGCCGCGCCGGTCTGGGTGGATGCGGGATCTAGTACGGGCGCTGCAGGCGCCGGCGCCACCACGCGAAGGCGGTGCCGATCAGCAGGATCCCGGCCGCGCCGGAGGCCGCCGAGGCGGCGATCAGCACGGTGTTCCCGGAGCCGCCGGAGGCGGACCCGGCCGGCTGCAGGGCGTCCCCGAGCTGGCTGCGCACGTCCGTCCCCGCCGTCGTGCCCTTGGCGAGCCGGCCGCGCGAACCGGCCGTGGGCTGGGCGATGTACGGGAAGTAGCTCTCGAACTTCTTGTCGTTCTTGTCGACCGCGTCACCCAGGTCGTTCTTGGAGCCGACCAGTTCGCCCTCGACCACCTGAAGCGCCGCGTCGATCACGTCGTCGCCCAGCCGGCGGCCGTTCGGGAAGCCCGCGTTGTCGCCGTCCAGCACACCGAGCCGCTTCGGGTGCATGCTCGGCTTGATCGAGGTGTTGAGCCGCAGCTCCTCCGAAGGCGTCACGTGCGGCGGCTGGTTGAGCCCCTTGACGCCCTTGAGGAAGACGTCGACCAGGTCGTTGCGCGGCTCCGCCGGTGCCTTGATCTTGTAGATGGACTCGATCAGCTTCGGCAGCTCGGGGTTGGTGACGTTCTTCAGGAACTGCGCGTCGTACGCGGGCTGCGAGGCGTTGAACTTGTCCTTGTCCTTCTGCGGGTTGACGACCTCGTTGACCAGCGGGTTGCCCAGGCGCGAGACCTGGCTGTAGTAGCCCTGCGCGTTGCGGCGCTGCGCGGTCGACCAGATGCCGACGACCGGCTGGTGGGACGACTCGCGGATCAGGTCGTTCGGCACCTGGAGCGCGATCGTGTTGACGTTGTAGCCCTTGAGGGTGTCCCGGCCGACCTCGGTGAGGTTGCCGCCGTAGAGCAGGTCGAAGACGCGCAGGTCCGCGAAGAACGGGTCGTCCGCCTGGCCGGCGAAGGTCGCCGCGCCGCCCGCCGTCTTGTACACCGCCTGCGCGCGCAGCTTGCCGTAGTCCGGCATGGACGCCTTGCCGACGTTCGACGGCGCCACCGGCACGTCGTCGGCCAGCTTGGTCTTCGACATCTCGTGCCCGTTCTTGAGCTTGATGAGGTCGATGTCGTACGTCTGGGTGATGTTGAGGTCGGGGTCGTCCAGGCTGGTGACCGGACCGGTGTTGTAGAGGAACGTGTTCCCGTTCTTCGTACGGGTCTTGAAGGTGTAGCGGAAGACCAGCTCGCCCTGCGCGTCGCCGTTGTTGTCGATGTGCAGGTCGTACTGCGCGTCGTCGGCGAACGTGTAGAAGTTCGGTCCGCCGGCCGGCTCCTCGAACGGGATCCAGTTCGCCACGATCGTCGTCGTGTCGGGCTTGTCCGGGCTCACGAACGCGTACAGGTCGGTGTTGTCGTACTGCGGGGTGCCCGAGATCAGCGGGGCCTCGCGGTGGGAGGACGCGGAGGCCGCCCCGGGTGCCAGGGTGGCGACGCCGGCGGCCGTGAGCCCTCCGGCGGCCAGCGCGCCGCAGATGAGCGTGACCAGTCCGGTGCGTCCCGTGCCGCGCCCGGTGGACGCCCTCCCGGAGAGGGCGCCCCTGGAGAAGAGAGGTGTCATGCCGTCCGTCCTCAGTGCCGACTTGCCTTTGACGGACGGGTATACGGAGCGGAACCACCGATCGGTTTGGTCGACGGCGAAAAACTTTTTCCCGGTCCGGGACCCGCGTTTTCGGCCCGCTGATCCGTAACCCCTCGGGGAGGTGTGTCTCGGTGCGGATGCGCGGTGCGCGAGGAAGAGCCGGCTGCGGCCACGGTGAGGGGGCCCGGATGCAGGCGGACGAGCTGCTGGTGCTCGTGGCGGGCGGCGACCAGCGAGCCTTCGAGGAGCTCTACGGACTGGTGTCCGGCCCGGTGTACGGGCTGGTGCGCCGGGTGGTGCGGGACCCCGCACAGTCCGAGGAGGTCGCCCAGGAGGTGCTGCTCGAACTGTGGCGCTCCGCCGCCCGGTTCGACCCCGGCCGGGGCAGCGCCCTGTCCTGGATCCTCACCCTCGCCCACCGCCGCGCCGTCGACCGGGTGCGCAGCGCCCGCGCGGCCGGGGAACGCGAGCAGCGCGAGGCGCTGCGCGCCGGTGAGCCCGCGTTCGACCAGGTCGCCGAGGAGGTCGAGGCCGGCCTGGAACGCGAGTGGGTGCGCCGCTGCCTGAACCGGCTCACGGCCCTGCAACGCCAGTCGGTGACCCTCGCCTACTACGACGGGTACACCTACCGTGAGGTGGCCGAGCGGCTGTCGCTGCCGCTGGGCACGGTCAAGACGCGGATGCGTGACGGGCTCACCCGGCTGCGCCAGTGCCTGGGAGGCGCCGTATGAGCATCCTCGGCAGACTGCTGCGCCGCGAGGACCTGCACTCCCTGGCCGCGCCCTACGCGCTCGACGCCCTCGAACCGGGCGAGCGGCGCCGATTCGAGAAGCACCTGGCGGGCTGCGACCGCTGCGCCGCCGAGGTGCGGGACCTGGCCGAGGACGCGGTCCGGCTCGCCTGGTCCACGGCGGCCCCGGCGCCCGCCGCGCTGCGCGACCGGGTCCTGTCCGCCGTCCGCAGCACCCCGCAGGAGCCGGCGCCGGCCCGCGGCCGCGCGGCCGCGCGGGCGCAGGCGCCGGGCCGGGAGCACGCACCGCTGCTGCCGCCGCACGTCTGGGGCGCCCAGCCGCCGCCGGGACGCGCCCGCACGCCCCGCAGGCGCCCCCTGTTCGTTCCGTTCGCCACGGTCACCGCCGCCGCGGCCCTCGTCGTCGCCTCCCTCTTCGCGGTCCAGGCGCACCGCACCGAGGACCGGCTCACCGCCGAGCAGGCCCGGGCACGTGAGATCGCCCACGTTCTAGCCGCTCCCGACGCCCGCGCGGCGAGCAGCGAGGACGCCCGCGGCCGCAGTATCGGAGTAATCGCTTCCGCCTCCGAGCGGGAGGCCGTCGTCACCCTCAGCGGATACGGCACCCCGTCCGGCGGGCGCGTACACCAGCTCTGGCTCATGCGCCCCCGTGAGCAACCGCGCTCCCTGGGCCTCCTGGCGGGCGACACGCCCTTGGTCGCGAAGGAAGTCGACGCCTCCTCGACGTCACTCGCCGTAACCGTCGAGCCTGACGGTGGATCAGCTCAGCCCACCGGTCAGCCGATTGTCCAACTCACCCTGAAATCGGTCGGATTCGGAGAGTAGTCAAAGAGGGATGGTCAACCCCCTTACAGGGAAGGTGAATCCTGTGGCCGAGATACACGCGTGCCCCGGTGGGGCGATAGGGTTACCCTGCCCGGGCCGGGTGGACTCGTACGGGTGGGGAGTGACATGGAACAGATAACAGTGCGCAGCAGGGCGAGGGTCCCTGCGATCACCTACGGGAGCAGCGCGACCAGTTCGCGCCTTGACCGCCATCTGTCGGTGCTGGCGGGTCCCGCCATACCGCAGCGGGAGACGGTCGAGGCGATCTCGCTGATGCGCGAACTGACGGCACGTGACTCCGTGCACCAGCGCAGTGACCGGGGCACGCGGATCGGCCGCGTCTCGCTCTTCGCGCCGCTGCGCCGGCTGCGCCGTTCGCTGTTCGGCGGTCACTGACCGCACCGCAGGACCCCTGACCCCGAGCAGGGGTGCCCGCGCTCAGGCCACCACACCGTCCCGGCGCAGCGCTGCGATCTCGTCGTCCGTCATCCCCACGGCACGCAGCAGCGCTCCGGTGTGCTGCCCGAGTGCGGGCACATCACCCATCCGTGCCTCGTCCCCGCCCGGCAGCGTGATGGGAGGCAGCAGCGCCTTCAGCGGCCCCACCGGCGAACCCACCTGACGCCACCGCTCCCGGGCCGCCAGCTGCGGATGCTCCGCCAGCTCGGGCAGATCCCGCAGCCGCGCACAGGCGATGCCCGCCTTCTCCAGCCGGGCCAGCGCCTCCTCGGCCGCCAGCAGTGCCAGCGCCCCGGCGACCAGGGCGTCGGTCCGCTCCCGGTGGGCCACCCGCGCGGCATTCGTGGCGTACGCCGGATCCGTGCCCAGCTCCGGGCGGCCTATGACCTGCTCGGCCAGCCGCTGCCATTCCCGGTCGTTCTGCACCGACAGCAGCACCCGCCCGCCGTCCGCCGTCGGATAGGCGTCGTACGGCGCGATCACCGCGTGCGCGAGCCCGGTGCGGGCCGGCGGTTCGCCGCCGTGCAGCGTGTGGTGCAGCGGATGGCCCATCCACTCGGCGAGCGCCTCCAGCATGGACACCTCCACCGGCCCGCCCCGCCCGGTCGTGCCGCGCCGCACGAGCGCGGCCAGCACACCGGAGAACGCGTACATGGCCGCCGCGATGTCCGCCGCCGGGATGCCCGCCTTCACCGGCTGCTCCGGCGTCCCGGTCACCGACACCAGCCCCGCCTCGCACTGCACGAGCATGTCGTACGCCCGCTTGTCCGAGTACGGCCCCGAGCCGCCGTAGCCCGAGATGTCCACGGCGATCAGCCGGGGGTGCCGGGCGCACAGCGTGGCCGCGTCCAGGCCGAGCCGGGCCGCGGCGCCGTGCGCCAGGTTCTGCACGAACACGTCCGCGTCCGCCACCAGCCGCCGTACGACCTCCAGGCCGCGCGGGTCCTTCAGGTCCAGGGCGACGGACTCCTTGCCCCGGTTGCACCACACGAAGTGCGAGGCCAGACCGCGGGCCGCCGTGTCGTAGCCGCGCGCGAAGTCGCCGCCGTCGACCCGCTCCACCTTGATGACGCGGGCGCCCAGATCGGCGAGCTGCCGGGTCGCGAAGGGTGCGGACACGGCCTGCTCGACGGCGACGACGGTGATGCCCTCCAGGGGCAGTGGGAGGTGATCCATGGGGTGGATGATCTCCCCTGACCGGCGGCTTTGTCAGCAGTGCGGGTTCACTCGGCCCGCGCGTACCTGCCCACCGCGAGCGGCAGGAACAGCGCGATCAGGCCCAGGCTCCACAGCAGGGACCCGGCGACCGGGTGGGCCACCGGCCAGGCGGCGTCCGCCGGGACGGGCGCGTTGCCGAAGAGGTCGCGCAGGGCGGTGGTCACCGCGCTGATCGGGTTCCACTCGGCGAGCGCGCGCAGCCAGCCCGGCAGGCCGTCCGTCGGGAGGTAGGCGTTCGACAGCAGCGGCAGCACGAAGGAGGAGGCGCCGAGCTGTCCGGCGGCGTCCTCGCTGCGGGACAGCAGGCCCAGGAGGATCCCGGCGCAGGTGCAGGCGAACCGGAACAGCAGCAGCAGCCCCACCGCACCGACGGCCCCGGCGGGGGACCCCTCGACCCGCCAGCCCACCGCGAGCGCGGTCAGCAGCAGCGGCACCGTCCCGACGGCCGTGACGACGAGGTCCGCGACGGCCTGCCCGAGGGGGACGGCGGCCCGGCTCACCGGCATCGTGCGGAACCGGTCCATGACGCCCCGGTGGGTGTCCTGGGCGGCCTGGAACATGCCGGTCATCAGCCCGCCGGCGGCCGTCGCGACGAGCAGCCCGGGCACCAGGAAGGAGCGGTACTCGCGGCCGGGCATCGCGAGCGCGCTGCCGAAGACGTAGCCGAAGAAGAGCAGCATGTTGACCGGCATCAGCTGGGTCAGGACCGCCAGCCCCGGGTTGTTGCGGACCCGGCGCAGCTGCCGGCCCGTCATCGTCAGTCCGTCGTACGCGAACGTGCTCATGCGGCGAGCTCCTCACGGCCGGCGGACTCCCCGGTGAGCCGCAGGAAGACGTCGTCGAGGGTGGGCGGGCGGATGCCCGCGTCCAGCAACGGCACGCCCGCCGCGTCCAGTTCGCGCACCAGGCGGGGCAGGGTGAGCGTCGGGTCGGTGGTGACCGCGCCGACGGCGTTCCGCTCGCGGTCGAACACCGGCTCCCTGCCGGTCAGCCGGTCGAGCACGGCCGCCGCCCGCGCCAGCGCGCCGGCGTCCGCGACCACCGCCTCCACCTGGAAGCCGATGAGCGCCTTGAGCGTGGCGGGCGCACCGGTGTGGGCGATCCGGCCCCGGTCCACCAGGGCGATCTCGTCGGCGAGCTGGTCGGCCTCCTCCAGGTACTGCGTGGTCAGCAGCACCGTCGTGCCGTCCGCCGTCAGCTCGCGCACGGCCTGCCAGACGCGGGCGCGGCCGGCCGGGTCGAGCCCGGTGGTCGGCTCGTCCAGGAAGAGCACGTCGGGGCGGCGGACCAGGCTCGCGGCCAGGTCCAGCCGGCGCCGCATCCCGCCGGAGTACGCCGACGCCCTCCGGTCCGCCGCCTCGGCCAGGCCGAAGCGCTCCAGCAGCTCGTCGGCCCGGGCGGCCGGCCCGCGCACCCGGTGCAGCCGGGCGAACAGCCGCAGGTTCTCCCGGCCGGTGAGGTCCCCGTCGACCGAGGCGTACTGCCCGGTGACACCGATCCGGCGGCGCACGGCCGCCGCCTCCCGCACCAGGTCGTGCCCGGCGATCCGCGCCGAGCCGCCGTCCGGGCGCAGCAGCGTGGTCAGCAGCCGCACCGCCGTCGTCTTGCCCGCCCCGTTCGGCCCCAGCAGCCCGCAGACCGTGCCCTCGGCGACCGCCAGATCCAGTCCGCGCAGGGCCCGCACGGCGCCGAAGCGCTTCTCCAGACCCTCACTAAGTACGGTGTACGTAGTAGTCATGCCGGGACCATACCGCACTACGTACGGTGTACGTAACTAGGATGGTGGCCGAGGTGATGACCGATGGCAGTCCGAGGGGCCGTCCCCGAGGTGATCTGGGCGCGCCCCGAGCGCACCGGCCGGGGCCCGAGACCGGCGTACACGCGGGACGACATCGCCGCCGCCGCGGTCCGGATCGCCGACGCGCAGGGGCTCGACGCGGTGTCGATGCGGCACGTCGCGGCCGAACTGGGCTGCGGCACCATGTCGCTGTACAACTACGTCCCCCGCAAGGAGGACCTGTACGAGCTGATGGTGGACGCGGTCAGCGCCGAGCACGCCCCGTGGGGGCCGAGCGGGGACTGGCGGGCCGACATGCGCCGCGTGGCCGCGCAGACGCGCGAGCTGATGCACCGGCACCCCTGGCTGCCCCGCCTGATGTCCCCCGTGTACGGCTTCAGCCCGAACGCCCTGCGCTACCTGGAGCACTGCCTGGCCTGCCTGGACCCGCTGGACGAGGCGTACGGCACCAAGCTGGAGCTGCTCGCGATGCTCAACGGCGTCGTGACGACGTACGTCCGCAACGAACTCGACACCGCCGAGCGGGCCCGTGCCCTGCCGTGGTCGCAGGACGAGGAGAACGCGGTCCGCATCGCCTACCTGGGCCGCCAGATCGCCTCCGGCGCCTACCCGCGCATGGCGGCGGCGTTCGCCGAGGACCCGGGGCCGATCGATCTGGAGGCGGTGTTCGAACGGGCGGTGGGGCGGGTCATCGACGCGTTCGCGCCGCGCTGACCGGGCACCGCCCGCCGGCGCCCCGGCCCGGCTCGCCGGGCGCGGGCGCCCGGGCCGCCCGCGAGAGCGGCCTTTCCCTCGTCGACAAGGAGTGACGGATCCGGTGGACCACGAGCGCGCTCGGCGCCAACTCGACCTGATCGCAGGGGTTCTGGCGGCCGCCCGGGCCGCCGGCGTCCCGCTCTGGCTGCGCGGCGGCTGGGCCATGGACTTCTTCCTGGGCGAGGTCACCCGGGAGCACGGGGACATCGACTGGTTCGCCTGGGCGAAGGACGCGGCACCGCTCGCCGGCACCCTGGTCCGGCTCGGCCACACCCCGGTTCCCGGACCGCCCGCCGACCTCCAGCTGGACTTCGTGAAGGACGGCCTGGAGAGCAGCTTCACCCTCGTTGGCACGGACGCGGCGGGCCGGGTGACCGTCGCCGGCGGGCCCTGGGCGGGCACCCCCTGGCCCGACGGGCTGCTCGGCGCGGAGCCGGGCCGCATCGGCGCGCTGGAGGCGCCGATCGTCGATCCGCGCGTCCAGATCGAGATCAAGCGCATGATGCCGGTCTGGGACCCCTCCCGGCCCCGCCGCGCCAAGGACGCCGAGGACATCGCCCGGCTGGAGGCCGCGCTGCGCCGGCGGGCGGCGGGCTGAAGCCTTTCGTCGGGAAGGCCGGATCAGGGAGCGGGTCGGTGCCAGGGCCCGCGAATCCGGCGCGAGTCGAACACAGGCCCTAGAGCAGCGCGAACTGCCCGTCCGGTCCCTCCTCGTGGTGGTCGAGGACCGAGGCGGGGCGGCGGGACGGCTCCGGCACCGGCAGGACGCCCGCCCGCCGCAGGTCGGCCGCCGTGACCGGTGACGCCGGCTTCAACTCGGCCCGCAGGGAGCGCACGTCCGCCAGCAGGGCGAGGACCGTGATCAGCTCCAGCAGCTCCGAGGTCCACGTCTGCGGCCAGGCCGCCGGGCGGATCGCGGCCAGGGTGCCCGGCTCGGCCGGTGCGGTGCGGGCCGCGAACCAGCTCTCCAGGACCCGGACCCCGGCCACCTCGTAGTCCCAGGCCTCGGGCGGGACGGGCGAGATCCGGCCCTCGTCCAGGTGCAGGGTCTCCTCCTCGCGGTCGTAGCGCAGGCCGACGGGCCGGTTCGGCAGGGGCGCGCGGACATAGGGGCGCCGACCGCCGGGCAGCTTGGGGCGCTCGCCGTCGCGGAGCATCAGCCACAGTGTCCGGCGGCCCACGTCCACGCCGGCCGCCCACAGGCCGGGGTCCTCGGTGAGCGGGACGGTGAGGTCGGGGCGGACCGCCGCCAGGATCCAGGCCAGCACGTCGGGCGCCGACGGTCGGGCGCCCAGCCGGGCCGAGAGGTGGTCCAGCAGGCCGGGGGCCAGGTTCGGCTCAGTGCCGCCGGGGCGGCGGTACAGCGGACGGACGCGGCCGCCGCGCAACACCGGCAGGTGCGAGGTCGCCAGCAGCGGGCCGTCGGCGTCGCCCGTCTCCACGGTGAACACCTGCCGCGCGTCCGCCACCCGCCACAGCTCCGGACGGGCCGCGTCCAGCAGCCGGTGGTCCGGGATCAGCCACTGCTCGTCGAAGGCGGCGGCCAGGACCCGCACCGGCTCCGCACAGGGCCCCTCCGCGCGCGCGAGCCGCTCCGTACCGGTGGCCTGCCCGGGCAACTGCCCCACCGCGGAGCGGAGCGTACGGGCGCGGGTCGCCTCGAACAGGCGCTCCCGGTCCGGCCCCTCGGCTCTCAGCAGGGCGTCCCAGCGGGCCCTGAGCGAGACCGCATCGGGCGCCAACGGCCAGGCGCGGCCCGGCCGCAACGGTGCGACGGACCACGGCATGAGGTCCGCCAGCAGCGGAGCGTCGTCGTGCGTCACGTCGGGCATGGTACGGCAGCGCCCGGAAGGGGCGCGGGGGGCTGCGCGACCGGCCACGACGGGCCCCGCGGACGACGGACGGCCCCGCCCGGCCGGACCGGCGCAGCGCTCACGCGTCGAGGGTGACCGTGAACGAGAAGCGGTCCCCCCGGTAGTGGATGACCGCCACGTCCAGCACCCGGCCCCCGGTGTCGTACGTCACGCCCGTGTAGTGCAGGATCGGGCTGAGCAGCGGGACTTCGAGCAGCCGGGCCGTCTCCGGGTCGGCGAGCCGGGCCTGAACGGTGTCCGTGATCCGGCTGATGTCCGCCTTCACCAGGTCCCGCAGCACCTTGGTCATCGGCCAGCGGACCAGGTCGTCCGGGTCGATGCGCTCGGCCAGTTCGGGACGGATGTGGTTGACGGCGTGGTTGGTCGGCTCGCCGGTCTTCTCGTCGCTGCGCAGGCGGTGGTACGCCACCACCTCCGCGAGGTCCGGGAAGTACTCGGCGAGCCCGGCCGGCACCGGCACCCGGCCGTGGCCGAGCAGTTCGGTCGTCATCCCGGACTGCTGGGCCACGATCGCGTCCACCGAGCCCAGCAGCCGGACCGGGGCCCCGCGCCGGACGTCGGGCTCGATGAACGTGCCGCGCCGCCGGTGCCGGCTGATCAGGCCCTCGTCCTCCAGCTCCTTCAGCGCCTGCCGCATGGTCAGCACGCTCACCCCGTAGTGCTCGGCCAGCTGTTCCTCGGTGGGCAGGCGCAGCGGGTCCTGGGGCGAGCGGCCCAGTATCGAGGCGCGCAGCGACTGCGACACCTGGTACCACAGCGGCAGCTTGCGGTTCAGGACGATCGAATCCGGAGCGAAGGAGGTCACGCGGCTATCCGTACCTGGCGGAGAACGTTCGGCGCAACGGCGGCGGTCACCCCCGGAAGTGCCGCTCCAGTCCCTGCCACACGTCGTCGTAGCGCTGCTGGAGGTGGTCGGCGCCCGCCGCGTGCGGGGTGAGGGTCACCGGCCAGCGGGTCTCGAACATGAACGCCAGCCCGTCGTCGATCCGCTGCGGCCGCAGCTCGGCCGCGCTCGCCCGGTCGAAGGTCTCCCGGTCCGGGCCGTGCGCCGACATCATGTTGTGCAGCGAGCCGCCGCCGGGCACGAAGCCCTCCGCCTTCGCGTCGTACGCGCCCTCGATCAGGCCCATGTACTCGCTCATCACGTTCCGGTGGAAGTACGGCGGCCGGAAGGTGTCCTCGCCCACCAGCCAGCGCGGAGCGAAGACCACGAAGTCCACGCCGGCCAGGCCCGGGGTGTCCGACGGGGAGGTCAGCACGGTGAAGATGGACGGGTCGGGGTGGTCGTAGGAGATGGTGCCGATCACATTGAACCGGCGCAGGTCATAGACGTACGGCACATAGTTACCGTGCCAGGCGACCACATCCAGGGGGCTGTGGTCGTAGGTGGCCGTCCAGAGGTTGCCGCAGAACTTGTTCACCACCTCCACCGGGCCCTCGACGTCCTCGTACGCCGCGACCGGAGCCCGGAAGTCCCGCGGGTTCGCGAGCCCGTTGGCACCGATCGGGCCGAGGTCGGGCAGCCGGAACGGCGCCCCGTAGTTCTCGCAGACATAGCCCCGGGCGGTCGGGCTCTGCCCGCCGTCGGACGCAGTGTCCAGCAGCTCCACACGGAAGCGCACCCCACGCGGGATCAGCGCGACATGGCCCGGCTCCACATGCAGCCGGCCGAACTCGGTGTGCAGCAGCAGTCCGCCCCGCTCCGGCACGATGAGCAGCTCGCCGTCCGCGTCGGAGAAGACCCGCTCCATCGAGGCGTTGGCGTGGTACAGGTGCACGGCCATGCCGGCACGCTGGGTCGCGTCGCCGTTGCCGCCCAGGGTCCACAGGCCGCCGAGGAAGTCGGTGCCGGCCGGGGGCTCGGGCAGCGGGTTCCAGCGCAGCCGGTTGGGGTCGGGCACGGTCTCGGTGAAGGGGGCCGTGCGCAGCGCGCCGTTGCCGGTGCGGGTGAACGCCGGGTGCGCGGCCGACGGGCGGATGCGGTACAGCCAGGAGCGCCGGTTGTGCGCCCGCGGCTCGGTGAACGCCGTACCGCTCAGCTGCTCGGCGTACAGGCCGAGCGGCGCGCGCTGCGGCGAGTTGCGGCCCTCGGGCAGGGCGCCCGGCACCGCCTCCGAGGCGTGTTCGTTGCCGAACCCGGTCAGGTACGTCAGCCCCTCGGCGGTCTTCCGTGCGTCCCCGCTCATGCTCGCTCCCTCGCGTTCCCGATTCCTATGCAACACCGTAGGAATCAGCGGGGGCCCGCGCAAGAGGTCCCGGGTCCTCCGCCAGGGGTAGGGGCGGAACCAGACCTGAGGGGGATCCGGGGCGCCGGGCCGCTGTTCTACGCTCCCGGTCATGTCGTGGACGAAGTGGAAGCGTGGACCGCTCGCCGCGCTCGCGGTGTGCGTCCTGCTGCCGTTCGGAGCGGCGGCCTGCACCGCCGGCGAGGCGCACGGGGGGACGGTCTCCCCCTCGCCCGTGGGGAAGGTGCTGGACGAGACGGACGACACCGGCCGGAACCTGCGCGAGGTGCCCACGAAGAACGCCCCCCGGGTCGGCATCGAGGTCGCCCCGGACCCGGCCGGCGGCTGGGACGTCCGGCTGGCCTTCCGGCACTTCCGCTGCTCCGCGCCGGGCGCGCGGCCGGCGGCCGTCACCGGCCACGGCTTCGCCCGGCTCTTCGTGGACGGCCGCGGGATCGCCCAGCTCCGCGGCCCCGCGTACCACGTGCCCGCCGGCGTCGTCCCGCACGGCACCCACGAGGTCACCGCGCGCCTGTACGCCGACGACGGCACGGTCTGGGCCGTCCACGGCAAGCCGGTCGAGAGCACCGCCGACATCACGGTGTCCGACGCCGAGGCGGACGCACCGGATCCGCCGGCCTCGGCCGCGTCCCCCGCTGCGGGCGGATGAGCACCGCCGGCGGGTGAGGCCGCCGGCGCCCCCGTCCTCGTGGGTGAGTGCACCGGCCGTCCGTCCCCGTACTGGGGGGAGAGGTTCACCGGACCCCGGCGGAAAGGCATCATGAAGCCCGTGCCCCACGCGACATCGCTCCGCCGCGCGCCCGTCCAGCGGCGCAGCGCCGAACGCCTGACCAGGATCCTGGACGCCTGCGCCGAACTCCTCGACGAGGTCGGCTACGACGCCCTGAGCACGCGCGCGGTCGCCGAGCGCGCCGGAGTTCCCATCGGCTCGGTCTACCGCTTCTTCGGCAACAAGCGGCAGATGGCCGACGCCCTCGCCCAGCGCAACCTGGAGCGGTACGTCGAGCGCGTCACCGAGCGGCTGAAGGAGGCCCGCGAGGGGGACTGGCGGGCCGCGATGGACGCCGTCCTGGACGAGTACCTCGCCATGAAGCGCACCGCACCCGGCTTCTCCCTGGTCGACTTCGGCAACCAGATCCCGGTCGGCGTCCGGCAGGCCGAGCCCAACACCCGGGTCGCCGACCGGCTCATCCAGCTGCTCTCCGGCTATCTGGGCCGCACCCCGGACGAGGAGCTGGGCCGCGTCTTCCTGGTCGCCGTGGAGACCGCGGACACCCTGGTCCAGCTGGCCTTCCGGGTCGATCCCGCGGGGGACGAGGCGATCATCCACGAGACCCGGGAGCTGCTGCGCGCGTACCTGGGGCGGGTGCTGGACTGACGCGCGGCGCGCCCGGCGGGCCGGCGGACCGGCGCGGCCGGATCCCGCACCGTGACGGTCGCCGGCCGCGGATCACGCCCTCTCGATGGTCGACCCCGCCCGCGGACGACCTGCTGCCCGAGGGCGAGGCCGACCGCCTCGTGGAAGCGGTCGTACGGGCCCTGACTGCCGCACCGGAGACGGGCGCCGCGATCCGCGCGGAGCTGTCCGCCTACCGGCGTGCCCTGGGGGACCGCGGGCCCGGCCGGGCCGCCGAGGCGGCCCTCACGGACGCGTTCCTCGCCGAGCTGGTGCCGCTCGGGCACACCGCGCAGAGCGCACTGCCCGAAGGCCACCCGTACGCGGCGGCGGTGGCACCGGATCACCGCCTTCCGTGCCCGCGGCGCGGAACCCTGCTGAAGCCTCGCCGCATGCCGGGACAGGGCCCGCGGGCCGGCGCATGCGCGATCTCACCCCGTCAGGGGCCTCCCGTTCATGCCGACTGGTCGGTATCCTCGCCTGACGTTCGCGCGTCATGCCCGACGCCACACACCGGGAGGACCCGTGTCCCGCACCGCCCTGCGAATCTGCCCCCTGTGCGAGGCCACCTGCGGGCTGACCCTCACCATCGAGGGCACCCGCGTCACCGGCGCCCGCGGCGACCGGGACGACGTCTTCAGCAAGGGGTTCATCTGCCCCAAGGGCGCCGCCTTCGGTGCCGTCGACGGCGACCCCGACCGGCTGCGCACCCCGCTGGTGCGCGAGCACGGCACCCTGCGCGAGGCCACCTGGGAGGAGGCCTTCGACGCGGTCGCCGCCGGCCTGCGCCCGGTCGTCGAGCGGTACGGCCCCGACGCCGTCGGCGTGGTCCTCGGCAATCCCAACGTGCACACCATGGCCGGCGGCCTCTACCCGCCCGTCCTGATCGGCGCCCTGCGCACCAGGAGCCTGTTCACCGCCTCCACGGTCGACCAGATGCCCAAGCACGTCTCCAGCGGACTGCTGTTCGGGGACGCCCACGCGATCCCGGTACCCGACCTCGACCACACCGACCACCTGCTGCTCCTCGGCGCCAACCCGCTGGAGTCCAACGGCAGCCTGTGCACCGCCCCCGACTTCCCCGGCCGGCTCAAGGCCCTCAAGGCCCGCGGCGGCCGCCTCACCGTCGTGGACCCGCGCCGCACCCGCACCGCCAAGCTCGCCGACCGGCACCTCGCGATCCGCCCCGGCACCGACGCCCTGCTGCTCGCCGCGATGGCGCACACCCTCTTCGCCGAGGACCTGACCGACCTCGGGCACCTCGCACCGCACGTCGAAGGGCTCGACGAACTCCGGGACGCACTGGGCGACTTCACCCCCGAGGCCGTGGCCCCCGCCTGCGACCTGGACGCCGGTGACATCCGCACCCTGGCCCGCGACCTCGCCGCCGCCCCCACCGCCGCCGTCTACGCCCGCATCGGCAGCTGCACCGTCCCGCACGGCACCCTGGCCAGCTGGCTGGTCGACGTCCTCAACATCCTCACCGGCAATCTGGACCGCCCCGGCGGCGCCCTCTTCCCGCAGGCCGCCACCGACAGGACACCCCGCCCGGCGGGCCCCGGCCGCGGCTTCGCGCTCGGCCGCTGGCACTCCCGGGTGAGCGGACACCCCGAGGCCAAGGGCGAGTTGCCGCTCTCCGCGCTCGCCGAGGAGATCGACACCGCGACCGACGAGGGCAGCCCGGTGCGCGCCCTGATCGCGATCGCCGCCAACCCCGTGCTCTCCGCACCCGACGGAGACCGCCTCGACAAGGCCCTGGAGTCCCTGGACTTCATGGTCAGCGTCGACCCGTACCTGAACGAGACCTCCCGCCACGCCCACGTCGTGCTGCCGCCGCCCCCGCCCGCGCAGAGCCCGCACCACGACTTCGCCTTCAACACCCTCGCCGTGCGCAACCAGGTCCGCTACAGCCGCCCCGCCGTCCCGCTGGAGCCCGGCCGCATGGCGGAGAGCGAGATCCTCGCCCGGCTGATCCTGGCGGTGAGCGGCATGCACGGCGCCGACCCGGCCGCCGTCGACGCCATGGTCATCGACCAGACCCTGGCCAAGGCGGTACAGGACGAGCACTCGCCGGTGTCCGGCCACGACCCGCGCGAGCTGGCCGGCCGGCTCACCGGCGACAACGGCCCCGAGCGGCGGCTGGACCTGATGCTGCGCCTCGGCCCGTACGGCGACGGCTTCGGCGCCCGGCCCGACGGGCTGAGCCTGGCCAGGCTGCTCGACCACCCGCACGGCATCGACCTCGGCCCGCTGCGCCCGCGCCTGCCGCAGCCGCTGAAGACCCGCAGCGGCAAGGTCGAGCTGCTGCCCGAGCCGATCGCCGGCGACCTGCCCCGGCTCCGCGCGGCCCTGCGCGAGCGCCCTGCGGGCCTGGTCCTGGTCGGCCGCCGCCATCTGCGCTCCAACAACAGCTGGATGCACAACGTGCCCGCCCTCACCGGCGGCAGCAACCGCTGCACCGTGCACATCCACCCCGAGGACGCCGCCCGCCTCGGCGTCCGGGACGGCGCGGACGTACGGCTCAAGGGCGCCGGGGGAGAGGTGGTGGCCCCCGCCGAGGTCACCGACGGCATCCGGCCCGGGGTGGTGAGCCTGCCGCACGGCTGGGGCCACGACCGGCCCGGCACCCGGCTCGGCCACGCCGCCGCCGATCCCGGCGTCAACGTCAACCAGCTGCTCGACGGCAGCCTGCTCGACCCGCTGTCGGGCAACGCGGTGCTCAACGGCGTCCCGGTCGAGCTCACCGCCGTCGTCGCACAGCCGTGACCTGGAGTTTTGCGCTTATTGCTCGCGCGTCAACGTCTTGTTAACGCCGTTTGAACGGACCTAACGTCATCGCACCGCCGACCCCCAGGTGGGATGTTCAAGGGCGAACGTTAGGTATCCATTCATGCTGACCATCCTCGGCTTCGCCATGATCGCGACCTTCCTGGTCCTGATCATGCTGAAGAAGATGTCGCCGATCGCGGCGCTCGTGCTCATACCCGCGCTGTTCTGCGTGTTCGTGGGCAAGGGCGCCAAGCTCGGCGACTACGTCATCGACGGCGTCACCGGCCTCGCCCCCACCGCGGCGATGCTCATGTTCGCGATCGTCTACTTCGGTGTGATGATCGATGTCGGCCTCTTCGACCCGGTCGTGCGGGGCATCCTGAAGTTCTGCAAGGCCGATCCGCTGCGCATCGTGGTCGGTACGGCGGTCCTCGCCGGGATCGTCTCCCTGGACGGCGACGGCTCCACCACCTTCATGATCACCGTCTCGGCGATGTACCCGCTGTACAAGCGCCTGAAGATGTCCCTGGTCGTGATGACCGGCGTCGCCGCGATGGCCAACGGCGTGATGAACACCCTGCCGTGGGGCGGTCCGACCGCCCGCGCCGCCACCGCGCTCAAGCTCGACGCCGGCGACATCTTCGTGCCGATGATCCCGGCCCTCGCCACCGGCCTGCTGTTCGTCTTCGCCCTCGCCTACGTCCTCGGCCGCCGCGAGCGCAAGCGGCTCGGCGTGCTCACGCTGGACGAGGTGATGGTCGAGGAGACCGAGACCGTGCTCGTGGGCGCCGGCTCCGGCGCCGCGGCCCGGCCCGCGGCGGGCTCCGGCGCGGACGCCGAGGCGACGGCGGCTTCCGGCTCCGGCACCGGTGCGCCCGGTGACGAGCCCGCCGACGAGGGCTTCCAGGGCCTCGACCCGAACCGTCCCACCCTGCGCCCCGGGCTCTACTGGTTCAACGCGCTGCTCACGGTCGTCCTGCTCACCGCCATGATCATGGAGTGGCTGCCGATCCCGGTGCTGTTCCTGCTCGGCGCGGCCCTCGCCCTGACCGTCAACTTCCCGCACATGCCGGACCAGAAGGCCCGCATCGCCGCCCACGCGGAGAACGTCCTCAACGTCTCCGGCATGGTCTTCGCCGCCGCCGTGTTCACCGGCGTCCTGCAGGGCACCGGGATGGTCGACCACATGGCCGAGTGGCTGGTGGGCAACATCCCCGACGGCATGGGCCCGCACATGGCGTTCGTCACCGGCGTGCTGAGCATCCCGCTGACCTACTTCATGTCCAACGACGGCTTCTACTTCGGCATCCTGCCGGTGCTCGCCGAGGCCGGGCAGGCGCACGGCGTGCCCGCGGTGGACATCGCCCGCGCCTCGATCATCGGCCAGCCCCTGCACATGTCCAGCCCGCTCGTCCCCGCCGTGTACGTCCTGGTCGGCATGGCCAAGGTCGAGTTCGGCGACCACACCCGGTTCGTGGTCAAGTGGGCCGCGCTCACCGCACTGGTGGTGCTCGGCGCGGCAATCCTGTTCGGCATCGTCTGACCACTCGACGGAGGTCGCACCCATGGCGCCCGGTGGGAACCGAGGCTGGCTGCTCCGCCTCGTCATCGCCTTCTCCTTCGCGCAGGGGGCGGTGTCGATGGCCCGGCCCGCGGTCTCCTACCGGGCCCTCGCGCTGGGCGCGGACGAACGCGCGGTCGGTGTCATCGCCGGTGTGTACGCGCTGCTGCCGCTGTTCGCCGCCGTACCGCTCGGCCGGCGCACCGACCACGGCCGCTGCGCGCCCCTGCTGCCGGCGGGCGTGGTCCTCATCGCCGGCGGCTGCGCGCTGAGCGGACTCGCCGGCTCGCTGTGGGCGATGGCCCTGTGGAGCGGGGTGATGGGCCTCGGCCACCTGTGCTTCGTGATCGGCGCCCAGTCGCTGGTGGCCCGCCAGTCCGCGCCGCACGAACAGGACCGCAACTTCGGCCACTTCACCATCGGCGCCTCCCTCGGCCAGCTCATCGGCCCGGTCGCCGCGGGCACGCTCATCGGCGGCCCCGACAGGGCGCACAGCAGCGCGCTCGCCCTCGTGGCGGCGGGCACGGGCGCGGCCGTCGCGTTCGCCTCGCTGTGGCGCATCGAGGACCGTACGGCCGCCGGCTCCCGCCCGGAGCGGGGCCCCCGGGTGCCGGTCGCCGGCATCCTGCGCGCCCGGGGGGTGCCCGCGGGCATACTGATCAGCCTGTCGGTGCTGTCCGCGACCGACATCCTCACCGCCTACCTGCCGGTGGTCGGCGAGCACCGGGGCATCGCGCCGTCGGTGATCGGCGTCCTGCTCAGCCTCCGGGCCGGCGCCACCATCGCCTGCCGGCTCGTGCTCACCCCGCTGCTGCGGCTGCTGGGCCGGCCCGCGCTGCTCACCGTGACCTGTCTGCCGGCCGCGTTGCTGTGCGCGGGGGTGGCGCTGCCGGTGCCGGTGTGGGTGCTCGGCGCGATGCTCACGGTCCTCGGTTTCTGCCTGGGCGTGGGCCAGCCGCTGTCGATGACGACGGTGGTGCAGGCGGCTCCCGACGAGGCCCGCTCCACCGCGCTCGCCCTGCGGCTGACCGGCAACCGGCTCGGCCAGGTGGCGGCGCCCGCCACCGCGGGTCTCGTCGCCGGTCTGGCGGGGGTCGCTGCGCCGTTCGTGATGCTGGGGGCGTTGCTCCTGCTGGCGTCGGGGGTGGCGCTGCGGTCGCCGGGCCGGCCCGCGGGCTCGGCCGGACGGGTGACCGGGACGGGGCGGAAGCGGCCGGGATTGCGCCGCACGAGCGATCTCTGACGGCGCGTCGGGCCCCGGTGCCGACGGCTCCTGGGGTGCATGGCGCAGAGTCCAGGCGAAAGAGCGATTTGTATGAAAATCGTCTGAACTCGGAGGATTGCGCATGCCCACCCTGTCACTCCCACGCGCCGCCGGCTCTCGCGCGGGCGCCGCAGTCGTCCTCACCGCCCTCGCCGCGGCCGGCGCGTCATGGGTGGCGGCGCCGAACGCGGCGGCCCAGGGGGAGAACGGCGACATCCGGATCCACGACGAGCGCCACCTCCGCGGCACGCTCGTGGGGTCGGCCAAGGACGATCCGGTGGTCTGCAGGTTCTATCTCGAAGCCGTCAATTTCGACACCCTCACGGCCGTCGCCTACACCATCACCCCGCAGCCCCCGCTCGCCACCGCCGCCACCGTCACCGGCACCATCCAGCTCGCGGGGGGCGCCGGGCACACCGACCCGCTGGGCCTGTCGGACGGGCAGTACAAGCTCAGCTGGGCCGTGGGCACACCCGTGGCGCTGAAGGAGAAGGTCTTCCGCGTCAACTGCAAGGACGGGCGCCACGAAGGGGACAAGGGCGACAACGGCCCCAACGGGCAGATCGCCGACCACCAGCAGAACGACGGGTCCTGGGGCCAGGGCGGCGACCACGACGGCCCCAAGGGCGGGGTACACGCGGGCGGCGGCGGTCTCATCGACACGGCCGCCGCGTACTCCCCGGTGGCCGCCGCGGGCGCCGTGGGGCTGATCGCCGTCTGCGGTGTCGTGTACGTCCGGCTGCGCCGGCGGCCCGATGGTGCCGCGTAGGCACCGACGCAGGCCCTGGTACCGGACCCGCGCCTACCGCCTCGTCAGGACGGCCCTGCTCGCGGTCGTCCTGGTGACGGTGGTCTCCCGGTGCGGGGCGGGCGGAGCCGCCGGGCACGGCCCGGACGCAATGGCTGCCTCCGGTGCCTCCCGGGCCGACGGGGGCGACCCGCCGCCCCGCCCGCTGCCCCGGTCCCGGCCGACGTCCTTCCGTGTGCGCTCGCTGGGCATCGACGCCCCCGTCACCCCGCTCCGCCTCGACGGGAACCGGCAGCTGGAGACGCCTCCCGTCGACACGCCCAAGCTGGTGGGCTGGTACCAGGGCGGTCCCACGCCGGGCGAGGCCGGCACCGCGATCGCCGTCGGGCACCGCGACACCCGTACCGGGCCCGCCGTGTTCGCCGGGCTCGCCCAGGTCCCGCCCGGCAAGCCCATCGAGGTCGGGCGGGCGGACGGCCGTACCGCCGTCTACTCCGTGGACCGGGTGGAGGTCTACGACAAGGCCGGCTTCCCCGACAAGGAGGTCTACGGCCCGACCGGCCGCCCGGAACTGCGGGTGATCACCTGCGGCGGCCTCTTCAGCCGGCGGACCGGCTACACCAGCAACGTGGTGGTCTTCGCCCATCTGACCGCGACCAGGTGACCGGCGGGCCGGCCGGCGCGGACCACCTGCCCGCGCCG
>NZ_JBEYXJ010000088.1:0-37647 GCF_040645015.1 Streptomyces sp. NPDC046881
GGCAACACGTCGGCGTGCGGGGCCGGCCCGGCCCCCACCCGGCCCGACGCACCGGGCCGAAGGCCGCCGCCCTTCTCCGACCGCGCTAGGCGGCCCCGGCCAGTGCCCCCAGTGGATCGTCCAGCACCGGCTGCCAGGCCAGTTCGGCCGCGCCGACCAGGCTGTTGTGGTCCAGGGTGCACGGCAGGATGGGGACGCCGCCGCTCTGGCCCCACAGGCTGCGGTCGGCGACCACCGCGCGCAGCCGGGCCGGGTCCGCGTCCAGCAGGGTGCGGTGCAGGCCGCCGAGGATGATGCGGTCGGGGTTGAGGATGTTGACCAGGCCGGCCAGGCCGAGGCCGAGGCGGTCGATGAGGGCTTCGGCGGCGGTGCGGACGGTCGGGTCGTCGTACTGGGTGCGCAGCAGGTCGTTGGCCTGCTGGAGCAGCGACACCTCGGGGCCGGGCTCGCGGCCCGCCTCCACGAGCAGCGCCAGCGGGTCGGCCTCGACGTCCAGGCAGCCGCGGCTGCCGCAGTGGCAGGGGCGGCCCTCCGGGTTGACGGTGAGGTGACCGACCTCCAGCGCGAGTCCCGAACTGCCGGTGTGCAGGCGGCCGTCCAGCACGAGCGCGCCGCCGACCCCCCGGTGCCCGGTGGCCACGCACAGCAGGTCGCGCGCGCCCCGACCGGCGCCGTGCCGGTGCTCGGCGAGCGCGGCGAGGTTGACGTCGTTGGCCGCGAAAGCGGGTCCGTCGAGGCCGGCGGCGCGCACGCACTCCGCGAAGATCTCGCGGACGGGGGCGCCGACGGGCCAGGCCAGGTGCAGTGGGTTGAGGGCCAGGCCGGCGGGTTCGGCGACGGCGGACGGCACGGCGAGTCCGGCCCCGACACAGCGCCGGCCGGTGGTGCGCAGCAGCTCGGCGCCCGCCTCGACCACGGAGCCGAGCACCTTCGCCGGGTCGGCCTCGACGGTCTCGCAGCCGGGCGCGGTCGCCACGATCCGCCCGCCGAGGCCGACCAGCGCGGCCCGGAAGCCGTCGGCGTGGATCTGCGCCGCGAGGGCGACGGGCCCGTCCTCGGCGACCTGGAGCCGGTGCGAGGGGCGCCCCTGGGAGCCGGCCGCCGCGCCGGGCCGGGCGTCCACCCGGATCAGGCCCAGCGCCTCCAGCTCGGCGGCCACCGCGCCGGCCGTCGCCCGCGTGACGCCGAGTTCGGCGGTGAGCACGGCCCGGGTCGGCGCCCGTCCGGTGTGCACCAGCTCCAGCGCGGGCCCGAGCGCGCCGCGCCCCCGGTCCAGCCGAGCCCTCGAGGTGGTCCTCTCCCCCGCTGTCCGGGGATCCGCCTTGCCGCTCATGAGGGCGAGTCTCCCATGATCCGCACCCGGTGTGGCCTGCGGCGCCGACTACAGGCCGCTGACCCGCAGGGTGATGTTCAGCCGGCCGGCGAGGCCCAGCCCGGCCGGGCCCGTGCCCGGGCGGACGCGGGGCACGCCGTGGTAGGCGAGCCGGGACGGGCCGCCGAAGACGAACAGGTCGCCGCTGCGCAGCTCCACGTCGGTGTACGGCCGCCCGCGTGTCGCGGTGTTGCCGAAGCGGAAGACGCAGGTGTCGCCGAGGCTGAGCGAGACCACGGGGGCGTCGGCCTTCTCGTCGCCGTCGCGGTGCATGCCCATCCGGGCGTCGCCGTCGTAGAAGTTGATCAGCGCGATGTCGTACGGCGCGGCCGGTACGGCGTCCGGGCCGAGCGCGTCGGACACCGCGCGGCGGCCCAGCTCGCCGAGCCGGTCCGGGAAGGGCTTCACCGGGCTGCCGTCGCCGTCGACGACGGTGCGGGCGTAGGCGTACGGGTACCAGTGCCAGCCCAGGCAGACCTGCCGGGCGGACATGGTGCCGCCGCCCGGGGTGCGGACCGTGCGCAGTCCGGCGGGCGGCCGCGCCCACTCCCGGCAGGCGGTGAGCAGGGCGCGCTGCCGTTCGCCGTCCAGCCAGTCCGGGACGTGCACGGCGCCCGGCGCGACCTCCGTGCGCTCCCGGCCGAACAGCTCGTCCTCCATGCCCCCATCCTGCCCCACGGCCTCTGATCTGCGGCTCCGCTAGCCTGGACGCACGATGAGCGACCGTATGACGACACCGTGGGGCGAGGTCGAGCTGACCCGCTTCCCCGAGGACCCGCGCGACCCGCTGCGCGCCTGGGACGCCTCCGACGCGTACCTGCTGCGCCACCTGGACGAGGAGAAGGTGCCGCTCACGGGCACGGTCGTGGTGGTCGGGGACCGCTGGGGCGCGCTGGCCACCGCGCTGGCGGAGCACCGGCCGGTGCAGATCACCGACTCCTTCCTCGGTCAGGAGGCGACCCGGGCGAACCTGGCGCGGGCCGGTGTGGAGCCCGGTGCGGTCCGGCTGCTCACCACGCAGGACCCGCCGCCGGAGCGGGTGGACGTGCTGCTGGTGCGGGTGCCGAAGAGCCTGGCCCTGCTGGAGGACCAGTTGCTGCGGCTGGCGCCCGCCGTGCACGCGGACACGGTCGTGGTCGGCACCGGCATGGTGAAGGAGATCCACACCTCGACGCTCCAGTTGTTCGAGCGGATCCTCGGGCCGACCCGGACCTCGCTGGCCCGGCAGAAGGCCCGGCTGATCTTCTGCACCCCCGACCCGGCGCTGGAGCGGCCCGCGAACCCGTGGCCGTACCGCTACGCCCTGCCGGACGGCGTCGGCGCGGTGTCGGGGCGCACGGTGGTCAACCACGCGGGCGTGTTCTGCGCCGAGCGGCTGGACATCGGCACCCGCTTCTTCCTCCGGCACCTGCCCGGCCCCGGCGCCGGGCGCGTCGTGGACCTCGGCTGCGGCAACGGCGTGGTGGGTACGGCGGTGGCGCTGGCCGATCCGGCGGCCGAGGTGCTGTTCGTGGACGAGTCGTTCCAGGCGGTGGCCTCGGCCGAGGCGACGTACAAGGCGAACGGGGTGCCGGGGCACGCCGAGTTCCGGGTCGGGGACGGGCTGGCCGGGGTGGCGCCCGGCAGTGTGGACGTGGTCCTGAACAATCCGCCGTTCCACTCCCACCAGGCGACCACGGACGCCACGGCGTGGCGGATGTTCACCGGGGCGAAGCGCGCGCTGCGGCCGGGCGGCGAGCTGTGGGTGATCGGCAACCGTCACCTCGGCTACCACGTTAAGCTGCGGCGGTTGTTCGGGAACAGCGAACTGGTCGCGTCGGACCCGAAGTTCGTGGTGCTCAGGGCGGTCAAGAGGGGCTGATCAGCCCCCCGTCCGGGACAGCACCCCGATGATCCGCCGTACCTCCGCGGCCATCGCCTCGCGCCCCACGCCGAGGTACTGGCGCGAGTCGACGGCCTCGGGACGGGCGGCGAGGAATTCCCTGATCGCGCCGGTCATGGCCGCATTGAGCGCCGTACCGATGTTGACCTTGGTGATGCCGCCGCCGACGGCCGCGACGAGTCCGCCGTCCGGCACTCCGGAGGAGCCGTGCAGGACGAGCGGCACGGACAGCGCGGCGGACAGCCGCTTGAGCAGGCCGAGGTCGAGCACGGCGGTGCGGGTGGTCATGGCGTGCACGCTGCCGACGGCGACGGCCAGGGCGTCGACGCCGGTGCCGGCGACGAAGTCCCGCGCCCGGGTCGGGTCGGTGCGGGCGCCGGGCGCGTGCGCGTCCAGCGGCGGCCGGCCGTTCTTGCCGCCGATCTCCCCCAACTCGGCCTCGATCCAGAGCCCCTGGGCGTGCGCCCAGTCGGCGGCGGCACGGGTCGCGGCGAGGTTGCCGGCGTACGGCAGGCGGGCCGCGTCGTACATCACGGAGCTGAACCCGGCGTCGGGTGCCTGGCGCAGCAGCTCGTCGCTCTGCACGTGGTCCAGGTGCAGCGCGACGGGTACGGCGGCCCGTTCGGCGGCGGCGACGGCGGCACGGGCCAGCGGCAGCAGCCGTCCGTAGCGGAATTTGACGGCGTTCTCGCTGACTTGGAGGACCACGGGGGAACCGGTGGTCTCCGCGCCGGCGACGACGGCCTCGATGTGTTCCAGGGTGATGACGTTGAACGCGGCGACGGCGGAGCGGGCGGCGGCGGCCCGGGTGATCAGCTCGCCGGTGGACGCGAGGGGCACGTGAGGTGTCCTTCCGGGACGGGGCCGGCGGTTCAGGGGGCGAGGATCACCGAACGGGTAAGGTGCCGCGGCCGATCGGGGTCGAGGCCCCGGGCGGCGGCGACGGCGACCGCGAGCCGCTGTATCCGGACCAGTTCGGCGAGCGGGTCGAGTGCGCCCTGGAGCCAGCGCCCGCCGGTGGCGCGGACCTGTTCGGCGAGCCCGTCGGGCGCGGTGCCGAGCATCCAGGTGGCCGTACCCGCGGTGGTGACGCTGATCGGGCCGTGCCGGTACTCCATCGCCGGGTAGGCCTCGGTCCAGGACAGCGAGGCCTCGCGCATCTTCAGCCCGGCCTCCTGGGCGAGACCGACGGTCCAGCCGCGCCCGAGGAAGGTGAACTGCGTGCAGTCCACGAGGCCTTCGGGCAGCGGAGTGGCGAGGGCGGTGCGCGCGTCGGCGACGACGGTCTCGGTGTGCAGGCCGAGGTGGGCGCGCAGCAGGGTGAGCGCGGTGGTCGCGAACCGGGTCTGGACGACGGAGCGTTCGTCGGCGAAGTCCAGGACGACGAGGTCGTCGGCGGCCGGCCGGACCGGGGTGTCGGGGTCGGCGGTGACGGCGGTGGTGCGGGTCCGCCCGCTCAACCGGCCCAGCAGCTCCAGCACTTCGGTGGTGGTGCCGGAGCGGGTGAGGGCGAGGACCCGGTCGTACGACCGCCCGTACGGGAACTCGGAGGCGGCGAACGCGTCGGTCTCCCCCTGTCCGGCCCCCTCGCGCAGGGCGGCCACCGCCTCGGCCATGAAGTACGAGGTCCCGCACCCGACGACGGCGACCCGCTCCCCCGGCTCCGGCAGTGCGCCCCGGTGCCGTCCCGCCTGCTCGGCCGCCCGGGTCCAGCACTCGGGCTGGCTGTTCAGCTCGTTCTCGACATGGGTCATCGCCCACACCCTCCCCTAGCTGATTGTTCCTGCAAGATATAGCGATCTTTCGAGCACAATCAAGCATTCGGGCGCAGGAACGGGTGCGCTAGGGTCGCCGCAGATCGATGAAACGGTCGGAGACGGACCGGCCGGAGACGGACGGCCGGAGAACGACCGGGGAACGGAGGGCCACGCCATGTCCCGGGACGCCCGCTGGAAGGCGCTGCTGGAACTGCTCGTCGAGCGCGGCCGGCTGGAGGTCGAGGAGGCGGCGGCCGAGCTGGCGGTGTCGGCGGCCACGATCCGCCGCGACTTCGACCAGCTCGCCGAACAGCAGATGCTGGTCCGCACGCGGGGCGGGGCGGTGGTGCACGGGGTGTCGTACGAACTGCCGCTGCGCTACAAGACGGCCCGGCGCGCCTCGGAGAAGCAGCGCATCGCCAAGGCGGTGGCCGAACTCGTCGCCCCGGGCGAGGCGGTGGGGCTGACCGGCGGCACCACCACCACGGAGGTGGCCCGTGCGCTGGCCGTGCGCGGTGACCTCGGCACGGGCTCACCGGCCCTGACCGTCGTCACCAACGCGCTGAACATCGCCAACGAGCTCGCCGTGCGGCCCCAGTTCAAGATCGTGGTGACGGGCGGGGTGGCGCGTGCGCAGTCGTACGAGCTCATCGGGCCGCTCGCGGACGGGGTGTTGAGCCAGATCACGCTCGACGTGGCCGTGCTCGGTGTCGTCGGCTTCGACGTCACGCACGGGGCGGCGGCGCACGACGAGGCGGAGGCCGCGATCAACCGGCTGCTGTGCGAGCGTGCCGAGCGGGTGGTGGTGGCCGCCGACTCCAGCAAGCTGGGCCGGCGGGCGTTCGCCCGGATCTGCGGGGCGGAGCTGGTGGACACACTGGTGACGGACACGGCGGTGGACCAGGAGACGGTACGGCGGTTCGAGGAGGCCGGTGTCCGGGTGCTGACGGTGTGATCCGCGCCGGCCGGGCGGCTCAGAAGCGGCCCAGGTCCGCCTTCACGAACCCCGCGCCCCGCTGGTCGTTGCAGCCTGTCACCGCCCGGTCGGCCGGGTCGGGCCAGCTCTGCTGGGCCTGGAGCGCCACACTGACCAGCGTCAGCAGCAGGTCGACGTCGCTGGCGGCGTCCAGGCGCAGGGTCACCCACTGCGAGCCGGGCACGATCCTGATCGCGCCCGAGTCCCTGAGGTCCTTGGCGAACCGGCGGATGGCCCGGTCGGTGAGCCGCAGGTCCACATCCCGCTCGGAGTGGAAGTGCACCACCTCCCCCTGGGCCGAACTCACCCCCCGCCCCAGGCCGCAGCTCGGGACGGCCCGTCTCAGGTCCGGCCAGGTCGCCAGTTGCGCGAACGCGCGCGAGGCCAACGTCATGGGCCCATCATGACGCGCTCACCCGCCCGCAACCAGCTCGTGAGCGAGCATTAACCGACCTGTATCCACCACACGTTCAACAATCCGCACAGGAATCCACCTCTCGAACAGCTCACCCTCCGGGTCGGGATCACCGCCGCCGGTCTCGGTCCCCCTTACGGCTTGTCTTCGCCACGGCCGGTCCCCGCAGGGTCTCGCCACATCCGCTGCACGGCGCGCAGGGCCGCGAGAGTCCCGGGATGTGCCACGAACTCCACCAGAGCATCGGCGTCGGTGGGGCGCAGCCGGCGGAGCGCGGCCGCGGACAGCATCCGGAGCAGGGGGTCGGCGTGCTCACCGAGCCAGTCCGCCCTGCCGAGTTCGCGGGCCAGGCGGAGCAGGCCGATGATCACGTCGGGAGGCCGGCGGTCTGCCGGCAGGGCACCGAGGAGGGAGAGTCCCTCGTCGAGGAGGTGGTGGGCGTCCTTGCCGCTGCGGCGCATGGCCAGGTCCCAGACGTGCGTGGAGGCCGCCTCCCGCAGCAGGTGCCGCAACCGTTCCGCCGGGTCGGTGTTCCCCGCGAACAGCGCCGCGTAGCGCCGCAGATAGTCGAGCAACAGCCCGGTCAGCGACGCGGACCGCTCGGGCGACAGGTCCGTCCGTTCCAGCTGCGCCTCGACGTAGGACTGCAACACCGGCCAGATCTGGGCGGGCGGTCCGTCCGCGGCCGCGCTCGGGCGCATCACTTCCTGAAGTACCTGGGAAAGCACCTCGGGGGGCAGGCCGTCGGCATCGTGGACGAGGTGCCGCACGAGCATGTCCGCCGCGCGGGCACGCTCCGCCGCCGGAAGCGCCTGGGTGACAGCGAGCGCGTCCAGATAGCGCCGGCCGGTCTCCTCCGGATGCGCCGTGTCGCGACTCAGCAGGGCCACCAGCACGTGCGCGGCCGAACGGACCGCTCCGCCCTCGTCGACACGGTAGGTGCGCAGCGCACCCGGCAGTCCCTGCACGAGCGGCTGTACCGCGTGCACGACCTGCTGGACGTCCCCGTCGCACAGCAGGGCGAGGCGGTGCAGCAACTCGGCCGGGTCCGTGCCCGCGGGGTCGTGGTACGCCGTCGGACCCCCTGGCGTGAGCGGCGCGGCCCAGGAGAGATCGGCACCGGCCACCGCCCCTGTGCCCAGGCTGATGCACAGGTCCCCCTCCCGGCCGGATGCGGGTTCCGTGCGCTCCCACGCCACGGACAAGGACCGGGTGAAGGCCTCCCAGGAGGCCTGCCCGAACTGGGAGCGCCACAGCTGGACGCAACGCCACCAGCTCTCGACCGGTGCGGTCGGCCCGAAGAACTCGGAGGCACGCACCCTCTCCTCGGCCAGAGCCGCCAGCAGCAGGACGTTCGCGCCGTAGACGGCGTCCCGTGCCGTCCGGGACCGCTCGGCGGGTCGGTACCCGGGTACCTCACTCGGGCCGTGGGCCAGTCGCGTGCCGCCGAACAGGACCCGGGCGAGCGCCGACAGTTCGGCGGGCTTCGGCGCCCCGCCCAGCCTCGGCATGTCGGCGAGGTCGTCCATGATTTCCGCGCGGTCGGTCAGCGGGACGAACGACAGCAACGCGTAGAGGCGTCCGTCGTCCTCGGAGCCGCCGTCCCCCGCGGCGGCGCGCCGGAGCTCCCTGCCGATGAGTCTGGCCACCAGGTATTCACCGAACGTGGCGTGCATGAACTCGTAGGACTTGAGGTGCTCGCCGCCGACCACTGCCTGGGCCTCGTGCACGAAGAAGAACCTGCCGAAGACCAGGGCGGATCCTTCCTCCCCGAGGAACGCCCGGAGGTCGGCCTCGGCTTCGGCGCCGGTGATGCTCTGCCTGCCCCGGTTGAACATGCCCATGGCTATGAGGCCGAGGCGTTCGGCTTCCCGCTCCACCGCTTCGGCTTCGATGGACGGTGGCGCAGCCCCCTGCTGTTTGACGACTTCGCGCCGGACGAACTCCGTGATGAGCCGTTCGTACAGGTCCGCGCGTCCGATGTCCCGGCCGCCGAGCCGCTGGAGCGGATTGCCCACGGCGTCGTAGAGCGCGAGCATCAGCAGCAGAAGCGGCTGTCGCGCGAGTTCCCGGTGTGGCCGGATCGCGTCACTCGTCAGCGGCTCGACCCCGGGTGCGGCGAAATGACGGCGGTTCGCGGCCTCCCAGACCTCCAGCCAGCAGTCGATCCGTACGTCGTCGAAGGGCTCCAGCCGGACGACCATGCCGCCCGACGGCATGAGCACCTGGTCCGCGACGACCGTGCGACTGGTGACGATCACCACGGTGGGGCGCCCCGCGTCGTACTCCCGCTGCTGGAACTGCTCCACTCGTTTCAGGTACTGCCACTGCCGGCCGGCGTCCAACCGGCCCGCGCCGGCCTGGAGGAGTTCGTCGAACCCGTCCAGCAGCACCACCCGCACCACGTGGGACGTGTCCTCGACCGCTTCCGGCCACGCGACACGCACGCCTGTCGCAGCGAACAGCGACTCCTCGATCTGCCCCTGCAAGTCCGCTTCGGCATCGACGTGCCGCAGTTCGACCCGCAGGCAGAAGAACTCGTTCTCCGGCAGCCGTGCCTCGATCAGTTGGGTGAGCAGGGACTTTCCGGATCCGGGGTGTCCCAGCACGACGAGCGGGGCCTGTGTGGCCTGGTGTGTGAGCACGTGTGCGGCGAGAAACGCGGCGAGGTCGTCCCTGACGGGCTGATGCGCCCACCAGTCGTCCGACGCCGGCTGCCACCCGACGGCGTGCCTCGCCACCCGGAAGGCCGGGTCGACGTATCCCGCCTCCAGGGACGGGATGACCGGGCCGGGGCCCTCCATGGGAGCGATCGGGGCTCGCAGTCTTGCCCGCTGTCTCCCGCTCGCGCCTCCGATGCCGGCGAACTCCCTGAGCAGGAGGCCGAACTCCACCAAGCCGACGCGGTCCGGTACGGCGCGCGGGCGGCCCTGCTCCTCGTCGGGGTCGTACACCTCGGAGGTGAGCCGCAGTTCCGCGCAGTCCCAGACGACCGGGGCCAGCAGAGCCTCGTACCGTCTCAGCGCCAGCGGCGCCAGCTGCTCCGCACGCTGCCCCAGCGGGTCGGCCAGGCTGTGGACGAATCCGGCCGCGGAAGCATAGGCGGCGGTGATCTCCTCGCGCCGCTCCGCCGTGTCCCGGACCCTCGCGGAACCGAGGAGGACCCGGTCGAGTTCCTCGAGGACCCTGCCTCTGGCGTCTCCCCGCGCGCCCGCGCCCTCTGTGCTCCTCACCCACCCCGACCTGGCCACGGCGTCACAGAAGGCGGTCACGAGCAGGACGACGTCCGCCGCGCAGAGGAGGGCGGTGCGGGTGGTGCCGCAGGCGGCGCGCACCCGGGCCCCGAACCCGTCGAAGAGACCCCGTGGATCGGCGTTCCCGCCTCCCACAAGGCCGAGTGGTTCCAGCAGCTCCTCGACCAGGTTCTCGAAGCCCGCGCGGCCGCCCACGAGGACGTTGACGGCGTCCGCGAAGTCGAATGCGACCGTGGACAGCCTGGTCTGCCCGGGCCCCTCGGGCGTTCGCCGGCGCTCCGGTGTGCGTGCCCCGGCCGGGTCGCGCCGCGTCTCGAGCGTGCTCTCCAGTTCCGCGAATCGGCTCCGCCACCAGGCGGGGTCGGTGTTCAAGCCCGGCGGCGCGTGGGCGCCCGCACGGGAACGGCAGTACGCCACGATCGCCAGCACCTCGTCGAGTGAGGGCGGCCGGGTACGGCGGCCGTTGAGGAGTTCGGAAACGGTGGCGTCGCTGCGGTGCAGCACTCGGGCCAGCTCCTTCTGCTGGACGCCCGACCCGCGTACGAGACGACGGATCGCGGCGCAGAAGTCGGCGACGGACCCCGTCGAATCATCCATCCAGCGCCCCCGTCCCACCTTGATCGGCACCCGCGCCAGCAGCGTACGGCGCGACCTGCGTCGATGCGCACGCATAGGCCGCTTCGGCCGGATTCGGCCGGGCCGCAGCGTCGGCGGCACCCCTTGCCCACCTCCCCACCCACCCTTAGGCTGACTTTGTGCCGCAAATAAACAAAACCCGTTCGCACAGTGTCGTGCCGGGTCCGGGGCTCGGTGCGTTGCGGGCGGCGATCACCGCCTTCTTCGCGCTGGACGGCTTCCTCTTCGCGGGGTGGGTCGTCCGGATCCCCGACATCAAGCACCAGACGCACGCCTCCGCCGGTGCCCTCGGGCTCGCGCTGCTCGGGGTCTCCGCGGGGGCCGTGCTCACCATGATGCTGACCGGCCGGCTGTGCCGTCGCTACGGCAGCCATCCCGTGACCGTGGTCTGCATGGTGGTGCTCGCACTCAGCGTGGCGCTGCCTCCGCTCACGCACTCGGCGCCGGTCCTGGGTGCCGTACTGCTGTTGTTCGGCGCGGCCTACGGCGGGGTCAACGTGGCCTTCAACAGTGCCGCCGTCGACCTGGTCGCCGCCCTGCGCAGGCCGGTCATGCCCAGCTTCCACGCCGCGTTCAGCCTGGGCGGCATGGTCGGCGCGGGTCTCGGCGGGCTGGTGGCCGGCGCCCTCTCCCCGGCCCGCCACCTGCTGGCGCTCACCGTCGTCGGGCTGCTCGTCACGGCCGTCGCCGGGCGCACCCTGCTGCACCACGAACCGCCGGTGCCGCCGGAGCGGACGGCCGGGCCGGCGGCGGCTCCGGACGGCGGGCTGGGCGGTCGCGGGGTGGTCGTGGTCCTCGGGCTCGTCGCGCTGTGCACGGCCTACGGCGAAGGCGCGATGGCCGACTGGGGCGCGCTCCACCTCCAGCAGGACCTCTCGGCCTCCCCCGGCACCGCGGCCGCCGGGTACGCGTGCTTCGCGCTCGCCATGACCGTCGGCCGGCTGACGGGGTCGGCCCTGCTGGCCCGCCTCGGCCGGGCCCGTACCGTGATCGCCGGCGGCACCGTCGCCGCGGCGGGGATGCTGCTCGGCGCGCTGGCGCCCTCCGCGTGGGCCGCGCTGGCCGGCTTCGCGGTCACCGGGCTCGGACTGGCCAACCTCTTCCCGGTCGCCGTGGAGCGCGCCGGTGCGCTGGCCGGCCCGTCCGGCGTCGCCGTCGCCTCCACCCTGGGCTACGGCGGCATGCTGCTCGGGCCGCCCGCCATCGGCTTCATGGCCGACTGGTTCTCCCTGCCCACCGCTCTCACCAGCGTGGCCGCGCTGGCCGCCGTCGCCGCCGTCATCGGGGTCTCCACCCGCCGGGCGCTGGGCCGCTGATGCGCCAACGCGGCTGTCTGCTGCGGCTGTTCGAGGGCGACCGCGCACCCCGCCACGCCGTTGACTCCGGCTGAACGGCCGTGCGACGGTGAGGTTGCGCTCGTCTCGAACATCCCGGGGAACTGGAGGCAGACCGCTGTGAGCTTCGGAAACGATGACTCCCGCCAGGCCATGGACCGCAGTCTGACGCCGGATCAGCTGGAACTGTTCGAGAAGGAGTTCGCCGCCCGCCCGGCGAACCGGCTGATGCAGAACGCGGTCACCCAGACGCCCGTGGACGACGTCGCCCTGGACCGGCGGGTGCTCACCGGCATCGACCACTCGGTCTCCCACCACCTGGACGACTGGAAGGCCACCAACCAGAAGCAGAGCGGCCGGTGCTGGATGTTCGCCGGGCTCAACCTGCTCCGCGTCGGCGCCGCGCGCAAGCTGGGCGTGAAGGACTTCGAGTTCTCCCAGAACTACCTGCTGTGGTGGGACAAGTTCGAGCGGGCGAACCACTTCCTGGAGGCGGTCATCGAGACCTCCGGCCGGGAGGTGGACGACCGCACGGTGGCGCACCTGCTGGCCGACCCGATCGGCGACGGCGGGCAGTGGAACATGTTCGTGGCACTGGTCGCCAAGCACGGCCTGGTGCCCAAGTCGGCCATGCCGGAGACCGACAGCTCCTCCTCCACCCGGGCGATGAACCGGGCTCTGAAGACCCTGCTCCGCCAGGGCGCCCGCGACCTGCGCGGCCTGGCCGCCGAGGGGGTCGAGGCCCAGCGGGCGCACAAGCGCGAGGTACTGGCCGCCGTCCACCGGGTGCTCGGCATCCACCTCGGCACCCCTCCGCAGCGGTTCCTGTGGCAGTGGGAGGACAAGAACAAGGAGTTCCACCGCGACGGCTGGCTCACCCCGGCGGAGTTCGCCGCCGCGTACGTGCAGCTCCCGCTGGCGGAGTACGTGTGCCTGGTGCACGACCCGCGGCAGTCCAGCCCGTTCGGCCGGACGTTCACCGTCGAGTACCTGGGCAATGTCGTGGACGCCCCGCCGGTGGTCTATCTCAACGCGCCGATCGAGCTGCTGAAGCGGCTGGCCATGGAGGCGATCACCGGCGGCGAGCCGGTGTGGTTCGGCTGCGACGTGGCCAAGATGATGCGCGCGGACGCCGGGGTCTGGGACGCCGCCCTGTTCGACTACGCGGCCGTCTACGACGCCCCCTTCACCCTGGACAAGGCCGACCGGCTGCTGCACCACGACACACAGATGACCCACGCCATGCTGTTCACCGGCGTCGACGTGGTGGACGGCAGCCCGCGCCGCTGGCGGGTGGAGAACAGCTGGGGCGAGGAGAAGGCCGACAAGGGCTTCTGGACCATGAACGACTCGTGGTTCGGCGAGCACGTCTTCGAGATCGCGGTCCGGCGTTCGGCGCTGCCGCCGGAGCTGGCCGCCGCCCTGGACCAGCCGCCGATCGTCCTCCCCGCCTGGGACCCCATGGGCGCGCTCGCGGACTGAGCGCGCCACCGGCCGGAATTCCCTCCCGCTGCAGCGCGCTCCATCCGGCACACTCACCCCATGGAGACTGCCGAGTTCCTTGAGATCCTGAACCGCGAGGGCCGCCTGCTGGCGGCGGCCGCAGCCGAGGCGGGGACCGACGCCAAGGTCCCGACGTGCCCGGAGTGGCAGGTGCGGGACCTGGTGCGGCACACCGGATCGGTGCACCGGTGGGCCGCCTCCCTCGTCGCCGAGGGACACACCGTGCCCCGGCCCCTGGACGACCCGCCGGAGCTGGACGGCGCCGAGCTGGTGGACTGGTACCGGGACAGCCACCGCCTGCTGGTGGACACCCTGGCCGCCGCGCCCGCCGACCTGCGGTGCTGGACCTTCCATCCCGCCCCCAACCCCTCACCGCTGGCCTTCTGGACCCGGCGGCAGGCGCACGAGACGACCGTGCACCGCTACGACGCCGAGGCGGCGCGCGGCGGCGCGCCGTCCCCGATCGCCCCGGGCTTCGCGGTGGACGGCATCGACGAACTGCTGCGCGGCTTCCACGCCCGCTCCCGGAGCCGGCTGCGCAGCGAGGAGCCGCGGGTGCTGCGGGTGCGCGCGGTGGACGCGGGGGCGGACGCGGTGTGGACCGTACGGCTGACGGCCGAGCCGCCGGTGACCGTGCGGGCGGCGGAGGAACCCGCCGAGACCGAACTGTCGGGGCCCGCCGATCAGTTGTACCTGGCGCTGTGGAACCGTACGGCGGTGCCGCAGGTGACCGGCGACGCGTCGCTCGCCACGCTGTGGCGGGAGCGCTCCGGGATCTGACGCCCGGTCAGTCGGCGGCCGACAGCCCCCGGCTGTCCCCCGCGGGCGCCCCCGGCGTTACCCCGCCGTGCAGCCCGCGCCCCTTCGCCGTGAGCACCACCCGCACCCCGCGCCGGTCCTCCGGACACATGGCCCGCTCGACCAGGCCGTCCTTCTCCAGACGGCCGATGAGCCGGGACAGCGCGCTCTGGCTGAGGTGGACCCGGTCGGAGATGTCCTGGACCCGGTAGGCGGAGCCGCCGTCCGCCGTCATGCCCTCGGCCAGCAGGTCGAGGACCTCGAAGTCGCTCGCGCACAGGCCGTGCCCGTGCAGGGCCCGGTCCAGCTCGCACTGGGTGCGGGCGTGCAGGGCCAGGATGCTCCGCCACTCCTCCACGAGCGCCTGCTCGGCCTTCTTCGCCGCCATGCCCGCACCGTAGCAGAGAAACGAGTTCATTGCATCGTAATTAAATGCGTTTGCATCTCATGCACGTGCATGTAGTCTCACCGCCATGACCTCTCCGCTCACCACCTCCGCGGCCCCGTCCCCGGCGGTCCGCTGGACCCCCCGGCTGTGGGGCACCCTGCTGGTGCTGTGCGCCGCGATGTTCCTGGACGCGCTGGACGTGTCGATGGTCGGCGTCGCGCTGCCCTCCATCGGTGCCGACCTCGGCCTGTCCACGTCGACCCTGCAGTGGGTCGTCAGCGGCTACATCCTCGGCTACGGCGGCCTGCTCCTCCTCGGCGGCCGGACCGCCGACCTGCTCGGCCGGCGCCAGGTGTTCCTGGTCGCGCTCGGCGTCTTCGCGCTGGCCTCGCTGCTCGGCGGGCTGGTGGACTCCGGTCCGCTGCTGATCGCCAGCCGGTTCGTCAAGGGCCTGAGCGCGGCCTTCACCGCACCGGCCGGCCTGTCGATCATCACCACGACGTTCCCGGAGGGCCCGCTGCGCAACCGGGCTCTGTCGATCTACACCACCTGCGCCGCCGCCGGTTACTCCATGGGCCTCGTCTTCTCCGGCCTGCTCACCGAGGCCAGCTGGCGGTTCACCATGCTGCTGCCCGCCCCCGTCGCACTGCTCGCCCTCCTCGTGGGCATGAGGCTGCTCCCGCGCAGCGAGCGCGAACGCGACCACGGCGGCTACGACATCCCGGGTGCCGTCCTCGGCACCGCCTCGATGCTGCTGCTGGTCTTCACCGTCGTCCAGGCACCCGAGGCCGGCTGGGCCTCGGCCCGGACGCTCCTGTCCTTCCTCGCCGTGGCCGTCATGCTGGTCGCCTTCGTGCTCGTCGAGCGGCGCAGCCCGAGCCCGCTGGTCCGGCTCGGGGTGCTGCGCTCCGGGCCGCAGGTCCGGGCCCAGCTGGGCGCGCTGACGTTCGTCGGCAGCTACACGGGGTTCCAGTTCCTGGTCACCCTCTACATGCAGCAGGTGCTGGGCTGGTCGGCCCTGCACACGGCGCTGGCGTTCCTGCCGGCGGGCACGCTGGTGGCGCTCTCCGCGACCAAGGTCGGGGCCGTCATCGACCGGTTCGGCACCGCGCGGCTGATCGTGCTCGGCTTCGTCCTGCTGGCGGTCGGATACGTGCTGTTCCTGCGCGTCGACCTGCACCCGGTCTACTGGGCCGTGATCCTGCCGACCATGCTGCTGGTCGGCTCGGGCTTCGCGCTGACCTTCCCGTCCCTCAACGTCCAGGCCACCAACGGCGTCGACGAGCACGAGCAGGGCATGGTCTCCGGCCTGCTGAACACCTCGGTGCAGGTGGGCGGCGCGCTCTTCCTGGCCGTCGTGACGGCGGTGGTGACCGCGCACGCTCCCGAGAAGGCCACCCCGCAGGCCGTCCTGGACAGCTACCGGCCCGGCCTGGTGGTGACCGCGGTCATCGCCGTCGTGGGACTGCTGCTGTCGCTCAGCGGACTGCGCCGGTCCCGTCCGGGGCACTCCGTCGTGGTCGCCCGGTCCACCGTGAAGGAGGCGGAGACGGACCGCGTACCGGTCCGCGACTAGGACCTTTGCAGGGGGACCGCCGCCACGCGTGCGCCCGGCCGGAGTTGGTTGCTCCGCCGGGCGCACGTCTGTGAAACTGACGAGATGTATGCACACGGGGGCCGCCGTACCAGGGCGGAGCGGGACGCGGCGACGGTCGAGATCGGATACGCGCTGGTCAGCGCCGCGTTCGCGGCGGCGGTGCTGTTCGGGGCCGTGGCCGGGCCCGCGTTCCTCTTCGACCTGCCGGGGGCGGTGGCCACGGTCCTGCTGCGGCTCGGCACGGCGGTCGCGCCGGTCGTGTTCATGGCCCGTGTGATCAGCGTGCTGGTGCGCTTCCGGCAGTCGGCTCAGCCCAGCCAGCCCGGGCGTACCAACCCCGACTCGTAGGCGAGGACGACGAGTTGGGCGCGGTCCCGGGCGCCCAGCTTCACCATCGTGCGGCTCACGTGGGTCTTGGCGGTGAGCGGGCTGACCACCAGCCGGCGGGCGATCTCCTCGTTGGACAGGCCGATACCGACCAGGGCCATCACCTCGCGCTCCCGCTCGGTGAGCCGGGAGAGCGCCTCCACCGTCGCCGGCTGCTTGGAGCGGGCCGCGAACTCGGCGATCAGCCGGCGGGTGACGCCCGGCGAGAGCAGCGCGTCACCCGCGACCACCGCCCGTACGGCGCGCAGGAGTTCGTCCGGCTCGGTGTCCTTCACCAGGAAACCGGAGGCGCCCGCGCGGATCGCCTCGAAGACGTACTCGTCCAGCTCGAAGGTGGTGAGCATGATCACCTTCACGTCCCCGAGACCCGCGTCCGAGGTGATGCGCCGGGTCGCGGCCAGGCCGTCCAGCAGCGGCATGCGGATGTCCATGAGGACGACGTCCGGCCGCAGCTCGCGCACCCGGCGCAGCGCCTCCTCGCCGTCCGCGGCCTCGCCGGCCACCTCGATGTCCGGCTGCGCGTCGAGCAGCGCCCTGAAACCGGCCCGCACCAGCGACTGGTCGTCGGCGAGCAGTACCCGGGTCACTGGTCCTCCCTGAGCCGCGACGGCAGTACGGCGAGCACCCGGAAGCCGCCGTCGGGGCGCGGGCCGGCCTCGATGGTGCCACCCAGCGCGGCGGCCCGCTCCCGCATGCCGGCCAGCCCGTGCCCGCCGCCCCCGGCGTCCGCGCCGGTCGCCGGTCCGTCGTCGTCGATCCGCAGCCGCAGCACGCCGTCGCCGTATCCGAAGTGCACGCGCGCGTGCCGCGAACCGGAGTGCCGTACGACGTTGGTGAGGGCCTCCTGCACGATGCGGAAGGCCGCGAGGTCGGCGCCGGGCGGCAGCCGGGGCGGCTCGCCCTCGGTCCCGACGGTCAGGCCGGCCGCCGCGGCCTCCTCGACCAGTTCCGGCAGCCGGGCCAGGCCCGGTGCGGGGGCGCGCGGTGCGGCGCCCGGCGCGCGCAGGGTGCCCAGGACCTGGCGCACCTCGCCGAGCGCCTCCTTGCCGGCGGCCTTGATGGTGGTGAGCGCGGACCGCGCCTGCTCGGGGTCGGTGTCGAGCAGGGCGAGACCCATGCTCGCCTGGACGTTGATGACGGAGATGCTGTGCGCGAGGACGTCGTGCAGCTCGCGGGCCATGCGCAGCCGCTCCTCGTCCGCGCGCCGGCGCGCCGCCTCGGCCCGGTCCGCGCGCTCCCGCGCCCACTGCTCGCGCCGCACCCGGACCAGCTCGCACAGGGCGGCGACGGCCACCACCCAGGTCGCGATCACGATCTCCTGGCCCGGGCTCGCGGCGCGGTCCCCGGCGGGCGGGAGCCGGCGGTACAGCCAGAGCGCGACCAGGAGATGGCCGGCCCACAGCAGGCCGACGGCGGTCCAGGCGGCCCGCCGGTGCCCGGCCAGGACCGCGCCGCAGCAGCCGACCGCGACCGCAAGGAAGACCGGCCCGTAGGGGTAACCGAGGGCCAGGTAGGCCAGGGCCGCGGCCGCCGTGCCGTACGCCACGGCCACCGGGTGGCGGTGCCGCCACAGCAGCGGGACGGAGGCGGCGAGCAGCAGCACGCGGGCGGAGACGTCGAGCGGCACCCGGTCCGGCTGGCTGTGCGCGGCGAAGGTGGTGCCGATGAGCACGAACGCGGTGAGCAGCGCGGTGGAGCGCCACGGCAGGCGGGCGCGGTGCGCCTCGGGGTCGTCGGGGCGGTGCCGCCACGGGGGCCCGTACCGCCACCCGGGCCGGGCGCCTCCGCCGTGCTGCTCTTCCATGCGGGCCACGCTAGACCCGGCGGGCCCCGGCGGCGTCGGCCGGGCGAGGTGATCACGTGTACTCCCCGGGGAGTACCCGGTTCACGCCCCGGTGAGGCCCACTCCCTCGGCGAGCCGGCCGACCGCGTGCCGGAAGAACGTCTCGCGGTCCTCCACGACCCGGTTGAACTGCCCGAACAGCTCGAACCCGACCAGTCCGAACAGCTGGGCCCAGGCCGCGACCATGGGTGCGGCCACCTCGGGCGGCAGATCGGGGGCGAGGTCGGCGGCCATCCGCTCGGCCTCGGGCCGCAGGGCGGCGGGGAGCTGCGGGGCGGCCAGGCCTCCGGGGCCGCGGTGGGCGTCCCGGAGGATGCCGATGAGGGCCAGGCCGACCCGGGAGGCGGCCCGGACGGTGGTCTGGGGCGCGGAGTAGCCGGGCACGGGTGAGCCGTAGATCAGCGCGTACTCGTGCGGGTGGGCGAGCGCCCAGCCGCGCACCGCTTCGCACACGGCCGTCCAGCGGGCCGCCGGCGGGGCGTCGGCAGCGGCGTCCCGGGCCTGTTCCGCCGCCTCGCCCAGGGAGTCGTAGGCGTCGATGATCAGGGCGGTCAGCAGGTCGTCCCGGCTGGGGAAGTAGCGGTACAGGGCCGACGAGACCATGCCCAGCTCGCGGGCGACCGCCCGCAGGGAGAGCTTGGCCGCGCCCTCCTCGGCCAGTTGTCTGCGCGCCGCGTCCTTGATGGCCGCGGTGACTTCCTGCCTGGCCCGCGCGCGGGCGCCCTGTGCGGTGCTCATGCCGGCAGTGTGCCACGGAAGAGAGCGGTGCACACAAAAAAGAACGGTGGAACAAAAAGAGAGCACTGCTCTTGCTACGGAGCACCCGTCTGCCCCACACTGGAGTCAAGCGAGAGCACCGCTCTCTCACACCGTGGGGGTCACCATGTCGTCGTCTTCGCCGTACTACCTCAAGGGCAGCCCGCTCAACGTCCGTCTGAACAGCGTGATCGGCTGGCTCGCCCGGCACGGGATCAGCCTGGCGGGCAGCGCCGAGATGTCCGTGCCCGGCCGCAAGAGCGGCAGGATGCAGCGCATCCCGGTCAATCCGCACCGCTACGACGGCGGGCAGTACCTGGTCTCGGCGCGCGGCCACTCGCAGTGGGTGCGCAACATGCGGGCCGCCGGCGGCGGGGAACTGCGCGTGGGGCGCAGGGTGCGCGCCTTCACCGCGGTGGAGCTCCCCGACGCCGAGAAGCTCCCGATCCTGCGCACCTATCTGGAGAAGTGGGGCTGGGAGGTCAACCAGTACTTCGCCGGGGTGACCGCCCGGTCCTCCGACGAGGAGATCATCGCCTGCGCCGGGGACCACCCGGTCTTCCGCATCACCGTCACGAACTGACGGGTTCCTCCGCCGGGACGGCCTGCCCGGCCGGACCCCGGTCCAGCGCGGTCAGCGCGCGCTGGGCGAGCGGGTGGGCGCGGACGAGCTCGCCCAGCGAGGTCGAGCCCTGCGTGATGTCCCGGAAGGCCCGCCAGGCCGGGCGGAAGCCGGTGAGGGCCGCGTGGAAGAGGCCGGGGCGCTTCTCGAACACGCCCAGCAGCCGCTTGCCGACGGCCATCTCGACACCGAGCCCGGCCTTGACCGCGAAGGCGTAGTTCAGGGCCTGGCGCCGGGTGTCCACGGCGTCGTGCGCCTCGGCGATGCGGACCGCCCACTCCCCCGCCAGCCGGCCCGAGCGCAGCGCGAAGGAGATGCCCTCGCGGGTCCACGGCTCCAGCAGCCCGGCCGCGTCCCCGCAGACCAGCACCCGGCCCCGGGACAGCGGCGAGTCGTCGGCGCGGCAGCGGGTCAGGTGCCCGGAGGAGAGCGACGGCTCGAAGCCGGCGAGGCCCAGCCGGGCGATGAAGTCCTCCAAGTACCGCTTGGTGGCGGCGCCTTCACCGCGCGCGGAGATCACGCCGACGGTGAGCGTGTCCCCCTTCGGGAACACCCAGCCGTAACTGCCCGGCATCGGCCCCCAGTCGATCAGGACCCGCCCCTTCCAGTCCTCGGCGACCGTCTCCGGGACCGGGATCTCCGCCTCCAGGCCGAGGTCCACCTGGTCGAGCTTCACACCGACGTGTGCCCCTATCCGGCTGGCGCTGCCGTCGGCACCGACGACCGCGCGGGCCAGCACCGTCTCCCCGCCCTGCAGGACGACGGCGACCGTACGGCGGTCCGGCACCGCCGAGCCGTGCTGCTCGACCCGCTGGACCGTGACACCCGTCCGCAGCTCGGCGCCCGCCTTCTGGGCGTGCTCGACCAGCTGCTGGTCGAACTCGGCGCGGTTGATCAGCCCGAACAGCATCTGCTTGGAGCGGCGGGTGCGGGTGAAGCGGCCGTTGTGGGAGAAGGTGACCGCGTGCACCCGGTCCCGGAAGGGCAGCTCGAAGCCGGGCGGCAGCGCGTCGCGCGACGGGCCGATGATGCCGCCGCCGCAGGTCTTGTAGCGGGGCAACTCGGCCTTCTCCAGCACCAGCACGCGCCGTCCCGCGACCGCCGCCGCGTAGGCGGCCGAGGCGCCCGCGGGGCCCGCGCCCACCACGACGACGTCCCACACCCGCTGCACGTCGTCCGCCGAAGAATTCTCGCCGCTCACGATGGTCTACCGCTCCGATCAAGCCGCTGCCAAGTGTCCTGTCGCATCCTACGGCGGCCGTCCGTGCAGGCCGCTGTGGGAGGATCGGTGTACTCACCCCGTACAACGTCGCACCCACGAGGAGCGTGCCCATGCCGTCGAATCCGGTCGCCGAGACCGTCGCCTCGCTGCTGCCCCGGGCCAAGGCGGAGCTGGCCGAACTGGTCGCCTTCAGGTCGGTGGCGGACTTCACGCAGTTCCCGAAGAGCGAGAGCGACGCCGCCGCGAACTGGATCGCCGACGCGCTGCGCGCCGAGGGCTTCACGGACGTGGCCCGGCTCGACACCCCGGACGGCACGCAGTCCGTGTACGGCTACCTGCCGGGCCCGGCGGGTGCGAAAACGGTTCTCCTCTACGCGCACTACGACGTGCAGCCCCCGCTCGACGAGGCCGGCTGGACCACCCCGCCGTTCGAGCTGACCGAGCGCGACGGCCGCTGGTACGGCCGCGGCACCGCCGACTGCAAGGGCGGCTTCATCATGCACCTGCTCGCGCTGCGCGCCCTCAAGGCGAACGGCGGCGTCCCGGTGCACGTGAAGGTGATCGTGGAGGGCTCGGAGGAGCAGGGCACGGGTGGTCTGGAGCGGTACGCCGAGCAGCACCCCGAGCTGCTGGAGGCGGACACGATCGTCATCGGCGACGCGGGCAACTTCCGGGTCGGCCTGCCCACGGTGACCACCACGCTGCGCGGCATGACCCTGGTCCGGGTGCGGATCGACACCCTGGCCGGCAACCTGCACTCCGGCCAGTTCGGCGGGGCCGCCCCGGACGCGCTGGCCGCGCTGGTCCGGGTGCTGGACTCGCTGCGCGCCGAGGACGGCTCCACCACGGTCGACGGCCTGGACGCCACGGCCCGGTGGGACGGCCTGGAGTACACCGAGGAGCAGTTCCGCACGGACGCCAAGGTGCTGGACGGCGTCGAGCTGATCGGGGGCGGTTCGGTCGCCGACCGCATCTGGGCCCGCCCGGCGGTCACCGTTCTCGGCATCGACTGCCCGCCGGTCGTCGGCGCCACCCCGTCGGTGCAGGCCGGCGCCCGCGCCCTGATCAGCCTGCGGGTGCCGCCGGGCGTGGACGCGGCGGAGGCCACCAAGCTGCTCCAGGCGCACATCGAAGCCCACACCCCGTGGGGCGCCCGGGTCACCACCGAGCAGATCGGCCAGGGCCAGCCGTTCCGCGCCGACCCCTCCAGCCCCGCCTACCAGGCGATGGCCGACGCGATGGCGGTGGCCTACCCGGGCGAGACCATGCAGTACGCCGGCCAGGGCGGCTCCATCCCGCTGTGCAACACGCTCGCCGGTCTCTACCCGCGCGCGGAGATCCTGCTGATCGGCCTGAGCGAGCCGGAGGCGCAGATCCACGCGGTCAACGAGAGCGTGTCCCCCGAGGAGCTGGAGCGGCTGTCGGTCGCCGAGGCGCTGTTCCTGCGCAACTACGCGGCGGGCTGAACCGTTCTGCCCGCGGCAGAGCGCCCTCGTCCCCGGGCGGGGCCCTGCCTACGGTCGGTGCATGGACGTCATCGAACTGCTGCCCCGCCTGCACCTGTTGCGCTTCCCGGTCGGCCAGGCCTACCTCTGGAGCGACGACACCGAGCTGACCCTGGTCGACGCGGGCACGACCGGCTACGGCCGGGCGATCGCCGACGCGGTCACCGCGCTGGGGCGCGCCCCGCAGGACGTACGACGTGTCGTGCTGACCCACTTCCACGAGGACCACGTGGGCGCCGCGGGCGAGTTCGCCGCGCTGAGCGGGGCCGAGGTGCTGGCGCACTCCCTGGACGCGCCGTTCGTCCGCGGTGAACGGCCGGGTCCGCCGCCGCGGTTCGAGGAGTGGGAGCTGCCGATCCACGCGGAGGCGGTCCGGCAGCTGCCCGAGGGACCGCCGCTGCCGCCGTCCTCGGTCACCGAGGTGACGGACGGGGAGGTACTCGGTTTCGGCGGCGGCGCGCGCGTGGTCCACGTCCCGGGGCACACGGACGGCAGCATCGCGCTGTTCCTGCCCGCCGAGGGCGTGCTGTTCACCGGGGACTCGGTGGCGTCGGTCGACGGCGTCCCGGTACCCGGAGTGTTCAATCTGGACGGGCGGCAACTCCTCGCGTCCATAAGGGAATTGGCGGATCTCGGTGCGGAGGTGGCCTGCTTCGGCCACGGCGACCCGGTCCTGGGCGGCGCCGCCGCCGCACTCCGCTCGATCGCCGAGGCGCCGGATCAGCCGACCGGCACGCCGGCCTCCAGGTAGAGGGCGGTACCCCGCTCGCGGGCGCGCAGGGCCCAGCGCAGGCGTTCGTAGCGCACCGGCGGCAGCATCGCGGCGGCCTCCTGTTCCGTGGCGAACCGCCAGCCGCGCAGCTCCGGGCCGGGCAGCAGCACCCGGGACGCCTCGCCGGACTCCAGCCGGCCGCCGTCGAACAGCAGCCGCAGCCCGCCGAACCCGGGCGGGGCGGGCCGTTCCCAGTCCACGACGAGCAGCCGGGGCACCTCCCGCAGCCGTATCCCGGTCTCCTCGGCGACCTCGCGCATCCCGGCGCGGGCCGGTGCCTCGCCCCGCTCGACCACCCCGCCGGGGAACTCCCAGCCGGGCTTGTAGGTGGGGTCGACCAGCAGCACGCGGTCCTGCTCGTCGAAGAGCAGCACCCCGGCGGCGAGGGTCTCGGCGGTCGGCTCCGGGGTCTGCACGATGTCGCAGGCGGGTACGGCACCGCTGCCGACGGCGTCGGCGATGCGGACGGCGGTCTCGTACGGGGTGAGCGCGCTGGTGTCGACCGGGTGGGCGTCCGCGGTGAGCCAGGAGGCGAGAGCGGCGCGGTAGGGCTCGATGTGGTCGTACGACCACTGCCGTACGCGTATCTCGCCGTCGGGCAGGTCGGGCGGGATCTCCCGCCCGGCTATCCGCTCGCGCAGGATCGTTTCGGCCGGGGCGAGCAGCAGATGGTGCACGGTGATCCGGCGGGCCGCGAGGCCGCCGAAGATCTCGTCGCGGTACTCCTGGCGGAGCAGGGTCATGGGCACCACCAGGGTGCCGCCCAGCTCGGCGAGCATCGCGGCGGCGGTGTCGACCACCAGCCGGCGCCAGATCGGCAGGTCCTGGAAGTCGCCGGCCTCGGCGAGGCGCTTGGGCGGCAACAGGTGCGTGAGCGCCCCGCCGATGACCTCGGGGTCGAAGAGCGCGCTGTTCGGGATCAGTTCGATCAGTTCTCGTGCGGTGGTGGTCTTCCCCGCACCGAACGCGCCGTTGATCCAGACGACGGTCACGGACTCCCCCTCTTGTGTTGGCCCCCTGTGGCTTGCCCGCTCCACCCTGCCACGGAAACCCCCCGCCGTTGAGGGCGCCTGTGTGCGCGCACACGGGAGTGCCGGTGCCCCCTGCGGCGGGGACACCGGCACGCACGCCGTACGCCGGCGGGGGTTACTCGTGTCCGAGGGTGCCGTGGTCGACGTCCAGGCTGTCCTGGGCGACGAGGTGGCCGGCCGAGTCGAGGGTGTCCGAGACGTTGAGGTCGCCGAGGCGCCGCTCGTCCGCCGCGTGGGACGGGGTGACGGCGGCCACGACGAATCCGGCGGCGAGGGTGGCGATGGCGAGCATGCTGCGCTTCTTCATGCCCTGATCAACTGCGTGGACGGCCAGGAGTCACGCGGGACACCACGTTTGGTCCGGACCGGCGGCGCGAAACCCCGTGGCCCGGGTGATCGGCCGGCGGATAGGGTCCGGGCAGCCCGGTGCCACCGGCACCGTCCGACCCGACCGACCGCCAGGAAGGCGACAGCCATGGCCGGCCCCCGCCCCACCACCACGCTCTGGCGCCCCACGGGCCCCGTGGAGCTGGAGCTGGTCCGCGCGCTGGAGTGGCGGGCGTGGCCGCCCCGGCTGCCGGAACAGCCGATCTTCTACCCGGTGCTGACCGAGGACTACGCGATCCGCATCGCCCGGGACTGGAACGTCAGGCACGACGGCGCCGGCTTCGTCACCCGCTTCGAGGTCGACACCGCGTTCCTCGCCCGCTACCCCGTCCGGCAGGCCGGCGGCGAGACGATCCTGGAGCTGTGGGTGCCGGCGGAGGAACTGGACGCGTTCAACGCCCACCTCGTCGGCCGCATCGAGGTCGTGCACGAGTTCCGCCCGGCCGGAGAGCGCGCGTGACCGCGGGCCCCGCGTCCGGCGCCCTCGCCCGGGAGTACGTCGAGGACGTCGTACGGTCCGGCGAACGGCTCGCCCGCAGCGCGGCCGGCCTGTCCGGAAAGGACCCGGCTGCGGGCCCTCTCCGGACCGGCCACGTGGACGCGCGCCCATGTGCTCGCGCATGTCCGCCACAGCGTCGACGCCTGTCTGTGGCTGCTGCGGCTCGCGCGCACCGGCCGTGCGCCCGGGCCGCGCCCGGACGCGGCGGCACCGGCCGCCGCGGTCGAGCGCGACGCCGTGCTGCCCGCCGGCCGGCTCGCCGGCCTGCTGCGGGAGAGCCTCGACCGGTTCACGGGCGAGGCCGACGGCACGCCCGCGGCCGCCTGGGACCGGCTCGTGCCGGCGCCGGCCGGCCGGCGCCATCCGGCCTGGTACCTGCTGCTGCGCTGTCTGCGCGAGCTGGAGACGCACCACCTGGACCTCGGTGTCGGCTACGGCAGCGAGGACTGGCCGGAGCGGTACGTGCGGTGGGCGCTGGACGACACCCTGGGCACGCTGCGGGAGCGGGGTTTCCCGCTCGCCTCCGTGGCGGCCACCGACCTCGGCATCAACCGGGCCCTGGCGGACGAGGGCCCGTCGGTCGCCGGGGCCGGACACCGGCTGCTCGGCCGGCGCACCGGCAGGCTGACCGCCGAGGGGCTGGCCGTGGACGGCACGGCAGGGTCGCCGCCCCGGCCGCCCGCCTGGCCGCAGCCGCCGCTGCCCGGCTGGGGACGGGTCGGGGAGGAGGAGCCGTAGCAGGCCGAACCGAACACTCCCGAACGGTCCGAGGCGAACCAGCTCCCCCCTCTTCCAACACACTCCGACACGTCCTACCGTAAACGCGCAGTGATGACGCGTACATGCCGTCATCTGGTATCGCGAGTCGGAGGAACGTCAACGATGCGTCACCCTCACACCCGCACGACCCGCACCACCCACCGAAGACTGGCCGCAGCGCTCACCGCGGGACTGCTGTGCGCGGCAGGCCTCGCCACCCCCGCCCTGGCGGCCCCCGCCGAGACCCCGGCGGCACCGGCCTCCCCCGCCCTGGCCGACGGGCTCGCCCTCACCCCGCCGATGGGCTTCAACAACTGGAACTCCACGCACTGCCGTGCCGAGTTCAACGAGTCCATGGTCAAGGGCATCGCGGACCTCTTCGTCCAGAAGGGCCTGAAGGACGCGGGCTACCAGTACGTCAACCTGGACGACTGCTGGGCCCTGCCCAGCCGCGACGCCGACGGCAAGCTGGTGCCCGACCCCGCGCGCTTCCCCCACGGGATCAAGGCGGTTGCCGACTACGTCCACGCCAAGGGGCTCAAGCTCGGCATCTACACCAGCGCCGGCACCAAGACCTGCAACAGCGCGGGCTTCCCGGGCGCGCTGGGCCACGAGTACAGCGACGCACGGCAGTTCGCCGACTGGGGCGTGGACTACCTGAAGTACGACAACTGCAATAACCAGGGCGTGGACGCCCGGCAGCGCTACCGCACCATGCGGGACGCGCTGAAGGCGACCGGCCGCCCCATCGTCTACAGCATCTGCGAATGGGGCGAGAACAAGCCCTGGGAATGGGCCGCCGACGTCGGCCACCTGTGGCGGACCACCGGTGACATCAGCGACAGCTGGAGTTCGATGCTGTCGATCCTCAAGCAGAACCTGCCGCTGGCGCCGCACGCCGGTCCGGGCCACTGGAACGACCCCGACATGCTGGAGGTCGGCAACGGCGGCATGACCGACACCGAGTACCGCTCCCACTTCTCGCTCTGGTCGGTCATGGCCGCGCCGCTGCTCATCGGCACCGACCTGCGCAAGGCCTCCCAGGCGACCTACGACATCCTGGGCAACAAGGAGGTCGTCGCCGTCGACCAGGACCCGCTCGGCAAGCAGGGCACGGTCGTCTCCTCCGCGGGCGGACGCTGGGTCGTCGCCAAGGAGATGAAGGACGGCAGCCGCGCGGTGGCCCTCTTCAACGAGTCCGGCACCGCCCAGCGGATCGCCACCGGTGCCGGCGCCGTCGGCCTGCCCGCCGCCGACGGCTACACCCTGCGCGACCTGTGGCAGCACCGCACGTACAACACCGCCGGCACCATCGCCGCCACCGTCCCCGCCCACGGCACGGTCCTGCTGCGCGTCCAGGCCGACCCGCGCTGGGCCGCCCAGCCGCCCGCCCTCGACCTCGGCCTGGACGGCAGCCCCTTGCTGGAGGCGGCCACCCCGGCCACGCTGACCAGCACCGTCACCGACCTCGGCCGCACGCCCGCGCAGCAGGTGTCCGTGGCACTGACCGGCCCCGCCGGCTGGACCGTACGGGCCGCCTCGGCGAACACGGCAGCCGCCCTCCCCACCGGCGGCACGCTGCGCACCGACTGGCGGGTGACCGCCCCCGCCGGCACCCCGGCCGGCTCCTACGGCCTCACGCTGCGGACCCGATACCGCTCACCGTCCGGGACGGCGGTCACCAGCGAGGTCCCGCTGACCGCGTCCGTCGTCGTGCCGCCGCCCGGCGGGACGTCGTACCTCGGCGACCTGCCCCGGCTGTCGGCGACCAGCGGCTGGGGGCCGGTGGAGCGCGACACCAGCAACGGGGAGGACGCCGCCGGGGACGGGCACCCGCTCACCATCGGCGGCACCGTGTACGCCAAGGGGCTCGGCGTCCACGCGCTCAGCGAGATCTCCTTCTACACCGGCAAGGCCTGCGAGAAGGTCACCGCGGACGTCGGCGTGGACGACGAGAAGGGCTCGAAGGGCACGGTCGCCTTCGAGATCTGGGCGGACGGTACGAAGGCCGCGTCCACCGGCGTCCTGACCAACGCGATGCCCGCCAGGCCGCTCACCGCCGACATCACCGGCGCCCAGGTGGTCCGGCTCGTCGTCACCGACGGCGGCGACGGCATCGACTCGGACCACGCGGACTGGGCGGACGCACGGCTCGGCTGCTGAACCGCCCGCGTACGCGGCGGGGCCGGCGGCATCCCGGCCCCGCCGCCGCGCCCGCGAGCCCGACGTGATCCGAACGAAAGACCCTAGTGGCTCGCCGCCGGCACGTCCGGGGTGCGGGCCAGGGCCGCCGCCGCGGCGCCGACCAGGCCCGCGTCGGTGCCCGTCTGCGCGGGGACGACGGTGAGCCGCTGCACGAAGGACAGGGTCGCGTAGTCGGTGAGGGCCTTGCGCAGCGGCGTGAACAGGACGTCGCCCGCGTTGCCGACGCCCCCGCCGATCACCGCTATGTCGATCTCGACCAGGGTCGCGGTCGCCGCGATCCCGGCGGCCAGCGCCTGCGCGGCCCGCTCGAAGGAGGCCACGGCGACCGGGTCGCCCGCGCGGGCGGCGGCGGCCACCGCGGCGGCCGAGGTGTCACCGTCGGGGCCGGGGAGCCAGCCCTGCTCCAGGGCCCGGCGGGCGATGTTGGGGCCGCTGGCGATGCGCTCCACGCAGCCGCGTGAGCCGCACGGGCACGGATCGCCGTCGAGGTCGACGCTGATGTGGCCGATGTGCCCGGCGTTGCCGGTCGGTCCGGGGTGCAGCCGGCCGCCCAGCACCAGGCCGCCGCCGACGCCCGTCGAGACCACCATGCACAGCGCGTTGTCGTGGCCGCGCGCCGCGCCCTGCCAGTGCTCGGCCGCCGTGATCGCGACCCCGTCGCCGATCAGCTCCACCGGCAGGCCCCCGGTGACCGCACGGACCCGGTCGACCAGCGGGAAGTCCCGCCAGCCCGGCACGTTCACCGGGCTGACGGTGCCGGCCGAGGCGTCCACGGGACCGGCGCTGCCGATGCCGACCGAGCGCGCGCGTCCCCACAGGGGCGACCCGGCGAGATCGCCGAGCACCTCCGCCACGGCCCGCATGACCGTTTCGCCATCCTGCTGGGCGGGCGTGGCGCGCTGGGCCCGGGCCAGGATCCGTCCGTCGCCGTCCACCAGCGCGCCGGCGATCTTGGTGCCGCCGATGTCCAGGGCCGCCACGAGGTCGGTGTGCATCAGAGTCAGATCTCCCCGTTGAAGCTTGAGAACCAGAGAAGGCAGGCCGGTCAAGCGGTGGGGGCGCAGGCCGGAGACAGCGGTGGACAGTCTCTCTCGCATCTGACAACGTTGTCCAGGCTCTATGCTCGACGCCACATCCTCATACAAGCCCACCGCACCCCGCACCTCCCTCGTACGAGACAGGACAGACGCATCGTGCCCGAGACCACCCGCCGCGCAGACCGCCTTCCCGGGAACCGGTACGGCAACCGCCCGACGATGAAGGACGTGGCGGCGCGCGCCGGAGTCGGGCTCAAGACGGTCTCCCGCGTGGTCAACGGCGAACCCGGGGTCACCCCGGACACCGAGCGCCGGGTGCAGGAGGCGATCGAGGCGCTCGGCTTCCGCCGCAACGACAGCGCGCGGGTGCTGCGCAAGGGCCGTACGGCGAGCATCGGCCTGGTCCTGGAGGATCTCGCGGACCCGTTCTACGGCCCGCTCAGCCGGGCCGTGGAAGAGGTGGCCCGCGCCCACGGCGCCCTGCTGATCAACGGCTCCAGCGCCGAGGACCCCGAGCGCGAGCAGGAGCTGGCGCTGGCCCTGTGCGCGCGCCGGGTCGACGGTCTGGTGGTGATCCCGGCCGGGGACGACCACCGCTACCTGGAGCCGGAGATCAGGGCCGGCGTGGCGACCGTGTTCGTGGACCGCCCGGCCGGCCGGATCGACGCCGACGTGGTGCTGTCCGACAACTTCGGGGGCGCCCGCGACGGCGTCGCGCACCTCATCGCGCACGGCCACCGCCGGATCGGGTTCGTCGGCGACATGCCCCGCATCCACACCGCGGCCGAGCGGCTGCGCGGCTACCGGGCGGCCATGGAGGAGGCGGGCATAACCGTCGAGGACCGCTGGATGTCCCTCGGGGCGACGAACCCGGAGCGGGTGCGCCGGGCCGCGGAGGAGATGCTGTCCGGTCCCGACCCGGTCACCGCGGTCTTCGCCGGCAACAACCGGGTGACGGTCACCGTGATCCGGGTGCTGGCCGAGCAGTCGCGCCGGGTCGCGCTCGTCGGTTTCGACGACATCGAGCTGGCCGATCTGCTCCAGCCGGGCGTCACGGTCGTCGCCCAGGACGCCGCGGCCCTCGGCCGTACCGCCGCCGAGCGCCTCTTCCGCCAGCTGGACGGCACCCTCATCGTCCCCGAGCGGATCGAGCTGCCGACCCGCCTGATCACCCGCGGCTCGGGCGAACTGCCGCCGGCGGACTGAGCGGGACGGCCCGGCGCCCGCGACCTACCGGGGACCGGCCCAGGGCAGCTGCGACCACGCGGATGGCCCTACTGCCCGGAGGCCGTCAGGTCGCCGCGGCGGGGCGCCGCGAAGTTCTCCAGGTCGGCGCGGGTCAGGCCGGTGAGGCGGGCGACCTCGGCGATGTCGAGGGCGCCGCAGTCCAGGCCGCGCAGGAGGTAGCCGCTCAGGGCCTTGGCGGTGGCGGGCTCGTCCATGACGTCGCCGCCGGTCCGGTTGGCGTACCGGGTGAGGCGGGCCGCCGCCTGCTCGAAGCCCTCGCGGTAGAAGGCGAAGACGGCCGCGTAGCGGGTGGGGATGTGGCCGGGGTGCATGTCCCAGCCCTGGTAGTAGGCGCGGGCGAGGGCGCGGCGGGTGAGGCCGTAGTGGAGGCGCCAGGCGTCGTGGACCTTGGCGGTCGGGCCGACCGGGAGGACGTTGGTGGAGCCGTCAGAGACGCGGACGCCGGTGCCGGCCGCCGCGACCTGCATGACCGCCTTGGCGTGGTCGGCGGCCGGGTGGTCGCTGGCCTGGTGGGCGGCGGAGACACCGAGGCAGGCGCTGTAGTCGAAGGTGCCGTAGTGCAGCCCGGTGGCGCGGCCCTCGGCGGCCTGGATCATGCGGGCGACGGTGGCGGTGCCGTCGGTGGCGAGGATGGCCTGGCTGGTCTCGATCTGGATCTCGAAGCCGAGGCGGCCGGCGTCCAGGCCGTGCGCCTTCTCGAAGGCCTCCAGGAGCCGGACGAAGGCGCCGACCTGCTCGGGGTACGTCACCTTGGGCAGGGTGAGGACCAGCCCCTCGGGCAGGCCGCCGGCCTCCATCAGACCGGTGAGGAAGACGTCGAGGGTACGGATGCCCCGGTCGCGTACGGCGGCCTCCATGCACTTCATGCGGATGCCCATGTACGGCGCCGCCGTGCCGGTGCGGTACGCCTCGGCGATCAGCCGGGCGGCGCGGGCGGCCGTCGCGTCCTCCTCGGCGTCGGGCCGGGGGCCGTAGCCGTCCTCGAAGTCGACGCGCAGGTCCTCGATGGGCTCGCGCTCCAGCTTGGCGCGGACGCGGGAGTAGACCGGCTCGGCCAGTTCGTCCGACAGCCCGAGGACGGCCGCGAAGGAGGCGGCGTCGGGGGCGTGTTCGTCGAGGGCCGCGAGGGCCTGGTCGCCCCAGGAACGGAGGGTGTCGGCGGTGAAGGCGTCGCCGGGGACGTACACGGTGTGGACGGGCTGCCGGGTGCCGGGGTCCCCGGGGTAGCGGCGCTCCAGCTCCGCGTCGACCGGTGCGAGGGAGGCGCTGATCTCCTCGCTGACGGCGCCCGCGAGGCTTGTCGCCACCTGCTCCTGCTGACCCATCCCACACCCTCCAATTTCCGCTCTGCGGAATCAACAATCCGTAGAATGAAGTTATCTGGGGTGGTTCCCGCTGGTCAACACCCTCGAACGATGGTCCGCACCGTCTTCAGGATGCACCGAGGCCCCCGTGACCGTGCCGGTCACGGGGGCCTCGTGCTGCGCCCGGGGAGGATCAGCCCTTACGGGTCTTGATCTCGTCGGTCAGCTGCGGCACGACGTCGAACAGGTCGCCGACCACACCGAAGTCGACCAGCTCGAAGATCGGGGCCTCGGCGTCCTTGTTGACGGCCACGATGGTCTTCGAGGTCTGCATGCCGGCGCGGTGCTGGATCGCACCCGAGATGCCGTTGGCGATGTACAGCTGCGGCGAGACCGACTTACCGGTCTGGCCGACCTGGTTGGTGTGCGGGTACCAGCCGGCGTCGACGGCGGCACGCGAGGCACCGACGGCCGCGCCGAGCTGGTCGGCGAGCGCCTCGATGATCGAGAAGTTCTCGGCGCCGTTCACACCGCGGCCACCGGAGACCACGATCGCGGCCTCGGTCAGCTCCGGGCGGCCCGTCGACTCACGCGGCGTGCGGCCGGTGACCTTGGTGCCGGTGGCCTTGTCGGAGAAGGTCACGGACAGGGCCTCGACGGCGCCGGCGGCCGGGGCGGCCTCGACGGCGGCCGAGTTCGGCTTGACCGTGATGACCGGGGTGCCCTTGACGACGCGCGACTTGGTGGTGAAGGACGCGGCGAACACCGACTGGGTGGCCACCGGGCCCTCGTCGCCGGCCTCCAGGTCGACGGCGTCGGTGATGATGCCGGAGCCGATGCGCAGCGCCAGGCGGGCGGCGATCTCCTTGCCCTCGGCGGAGGACGGGACCAGCACGGCGGCCGGGGAGACGGCCTCGTAGGCGGCCTGCAGGGCGTCCACCTTCGGCACGACCAGGTACTCGGCGTACTCGGACGCGTCGTGGGTGAGGACCTTCACCGCGCCGTGCTCGGCGAGCGTGGCGGCGGTGTCGGCGGCGCCGTTGCCCAGCGCGACGGCGACGGGCTCGCCGATGCGGCGGGCCAGGGTCAGCAGCTCGAGGGTCGGCTTGCGGACGGCACCGTCCACGTGGTCGACGTAGACGAGGACTTCAGCCATGGGATTGCTCTCCTGCGTAACGAAGTTGAGGGGCGGTCAGCGGGGGCGAGCCCTTAGATGAACTTCTGGCTCGCGAGGAACTCAGCGAGCTGCTTGCCGCCCTCGCCCTCGTCCTTGACGATGGTGCCGGCCGTGCGCGCCGGACGCTGGGTCGCGGTCTCGACCTTGGTGAACGCGCCGTCCAGGCCGACCTCGTCGGCCTCGATGTCCAGGTCGGACAGGTCCCAGGACTCCACCGGCTTCTTCTTGGCCGCCATGATGCCCTTGAAGGACGGGTAGCGGGCCTCGCCCGACTGGTCGGTGACCGACACGACCGCCGGGAGCTGCGCCTCGAGCTGCTCGGACGCGGCGTCGCCGTCGCGGCGGCCCTTGACCGTGCCGTCCTCGACGGAGACCTCGGACAGCAGGGTGACCTGCGGGACGCCGAGGCGCTCGGCGACCAGCGCGGGGACGACGCCCATGGTGCCGTCGGTGGAGGCCATGCCGGAGACGACCAGGTCGTAGCCGGCCTTCTCGATGGCCTTGGCCAGCACCAGGGAGGTACCGATGGCGTCGGTGCCGTGCAGGTCGTCGTCCTCGACGTGGATGGCCTTGTCGGCACCCATGGAGAGGGCCTTGCGGAGCGCGTCCTTGGCGTCCTCGGGGCCGACCGTCAGGACGGTGACCTCGGCGTCGTCCGCGTTCTCCGCGATCTGGAGGGCCTGCTCGACCGCGTACTCGTCCAGCTCGGAGAGCAGCCCGTCGACGTCGTCGCGGTCGACGGTCAGGTCATCGGCGAAGTGCCGGTCGCCAGTGGCGTCGGGCACGTACTTCACAGTGACAACGATCCTCAAGCTCACGCCGGCTCTCCTACTGCATCGTCATTTCGGGCTGCCTCTTGCAGGCAGCATAGGCGCCTCAAGCGGCCGATCCCGGTCGGGGCGTCCGCGCGCTCCGAACGAAATATTACTTGTCAGTACACCCAGTCCGGGCTCGCTAAGCAAGCGCTTTGAACTGTGACCTTCGCAACGCAGCGTAACCGGAACTCGACGGCTTCGCAGGAGGGGGCGGCGGGATCCGGGACGTGATCAATCCCGCAGGCCGTTGAAGCGGCCCTGGTGGTAGAGGAGCGGGCGGCCGGCGCCCGAGGGGTCGCCGAGGACCACCTCGGCCAGCACGATCCGGTGATCACCGGCCGGTACCCGCCCGACGATCCGGCAGACCAGCCAGGCGAGCACGTCGTCCAGGACCGGTACGCCTTCCGGGCCCTCCCGCCAGGCGGTGGAGGGGCCGAAGCGGTCGGCGCCGCTGCGGGCGAAGGTGGCGGCCAGGTCGCTCTGGTGCTCGCCGAGTATGTGCACGCCCACGTGGTCGGCCTCGGCTATCGCGGGCCAGCTGGAGGCGCCCGTGCCGACACCGAAGGAGACCAGCGGCGGCTCGGCGGAGACGGAGGTCAGGGAGGTGGCGGTGAAGCCGGCCGGGCCGGAGGCGCCACGCGCGGTGATCACCGCCACACCGGCGGCGTGCCGGCGGAAGGTGGAGCGCAGGAGGTCGGGGGAGGCGAGCTGGGGCGTGCCGAGGTCGGGCGTGGCCGTCATGCAGTTGTCCTTCTGCGAGGAGGGTGAACGGGTCCGTGGCTGCTCAGCAGTCCGGACAGCGCGCGCTCGCGGTGCGGGCGAGGTCGACGTGGACCCGCCCGTAGAGAAGGAGTTCGATCGGCATACGGTCAGACTGACGATAGGTGGTGCGCGCAGTCAAGCAGGTTCCGGGATCTGGAAGATGTCTCACCGTTGCCTGAAACCCGCTCACACCGCCTCCCCCAGAGCGGCGATGACGTCGGCCTTCCGCGGCTGTCCGGTGGCGCGCCGCACCACGCGGCCGTCGGCGTCCAGGACCAGGACGGTGGGGGTCTTGACGATCCCCAGCTCGCGTACGAGGTCCAGGCGGGCCTCGGCGTCGATCTCGACATGGGTCACGCCCGGGACCATCCCGGCGACCTCGCCGAGGATGCGCCGGGTCGCCCGGCAGGGCGCGCAGAAGGCGCTGGAGAACTGCACGAGCGTGGCCCGCTCCCCCGGTTCGCCGCCGAGTTCGGCCACCCCGAGCCGCTTGCCGTCGTCTCGCCCGCACACCCGTACTCTCCCGTTCCGCCGCTTGTGCAGCACTCCGTAGGCGCTCGCCGCCGCGAGCACCGCCAGGCACACCACCAGTCCGGTCATCTCCAGCACAAGCATTCACGAGACCGCAAAGATTCCCGCCTCCCCTGGCGGGACCTCCGTGCGGAATGCTGGCTTCATGGACATCGACGCGCGAGGACCGCGGTTCGCAGCCGCCGTGACCACGGTGGTTCTGGTGGTGGCGCTCGCCACGGAGAACACCTGGGTGCTCGGCTGGCAGACACTGGCCTTCGCGCTCGGCGCGGCCGGGGGCGTGAGCCGCTCGCCGTACGGCTGGGCGTTCCGTACGGCGGTACGGCCGCGGCTCGGGCCGCCGAAGGAGTTCGAGCCGCCGGAGCCGCCGCGGTTCGCGCAGGCCGTCGGGCTGCTGTTCGCGGGCCTCGGCCTCGTCGGGTTCGCCGTGGGGCCGCAGTGGCTGGGGTTCGCGGCGACCGGGGCCGCGCTCGCCGCCACGTTCCTGAACGCCGTGTTCGGGTATTGCCTGGGGTGCGAGGCTTTCCTGCTGCTGAGGCGGGCGGCGGCCACCCGGGGGGAGTAAAGGGGGCCTGAGGGGGCAAGACGGGACGTAGGCCGACGTGACGAGGATCTCGCCGCCGCGGGGCACCAGGACTGGCTCCCCGTCCGTTCTTCGGGCACGATCTGCGATACGTCGTAAACCTACGGCTGCGTAACTTTCCCGCCGGGAGCCCCCCCTTTCCCGAGCAGAGCAGAAAGGGTCCACCCCGCCCATGGCAGAGCTGGTCTACCGTCCCGTCATCGGTTTCGCCAAGACGCTGTTCAAGGTCTGGGACCTGGACATCGACTGCCGGGGGTCGGAGAACATCCCGCGCTCGGGCGGCGCGGTGCTGGTGAGCAACCACATCAGCTACCTGGACTTCATCTTCAACGGCCTGGCCGCCCTGCCGCAGAAGCGCCTGGTGCGGTTCATGGCGAAGGAGTCGGTGTTCCGGCACAAGGTCTCCGGGCCGCTGATGCGCGGGATGAAGCACATCCCGGTGGACCGCGGGCAGGGCGAGACGGCGTACGCGCACGCGCTGGACTCGCTGCGCTCCGGCGAGATCATCGGGGTGTTCCCGGAGGCGACGATCTCGCAGTCCTTCACGCTGAAGAGCTTCAAGTCGGGCGCGGCCCGCCTGGCCCAGGAGGCGGGGGTCCCGCTGGTCCCGATGGCGGTGTGGGGCACGCAGCGGCTGTGGACGAAGGGCCACCCGCGCAACTTCAAGCGCAGCCACCTGCCCGTCACCATCCGCGTGGGCGAGGCCGTGGAGGCGCCCCGCGACCAGTACGCCGGCGCCATCACCCGCCGGCTGCGCGAGCGCGTCCAGGAACTCCTGGAGGCCGCACAGCGCGCCTACCCGGGCCGCCCCAAGGGGGCCGAGGACACCTGGTGGCTGCCCGCGCACCTCGGCGGCACGGCTCCGACGGCGGAGCAACTGCGCACGGCGGAAGCCCACTGACGCGCCGCTGACGGCGTCCCGTCACCGACGGCGTCCCCCGGAACTTTTCGCACCTGTTGGCATCGACCGGTAAGGATGCGCCGGGTCTCCGACATATAAGAGGTGTGGAGACCCTGAAGACCCGCACCGACCGCGACCGCGCCGCGCGGTTCACGGCCTTGTACGTCCGTGAGCATGCGCGGGTGTGCGCGTATGTGCACCGGCGTACGGGCGACCGTGGAGCGGCGGAGGAACTCGCCGCGGAGGTCTTCCGCACCGCGTGGGAGCGTATGACGGCCGGCCAGGACGCGGGCACCGGCTGGCTGTTCGTCACCGCGCGCAACCTGCTGAGCAACCACTACCGCTCCATGGCACGCCTGACGGAGATACACCGCACCATCGCCGACACGATGGACGGCACTCCGGCGTCGAGTCGGGACAACGCTGTACTCGACGCCCTGGACCGGCTCCCGCCCGCGCACCGCGAGGTCCTCCTGCTGAGTTACTGGGACGGGCTGAGCGCGGCGGAGGTCGGTGACGTCCTCGGATGCAGCGCGTCCGCGGTCTGGGTCCGGCTGCACCGAGCACGCAAGGCGTTCCGTGCCGTCTACGATCTGCCCCAGGAGCCAGTCCGATGCGTGTGAAGCCTCTGATCACGAACGCCAACCCGGTCCCGGACACGGCGCGCGAGACCCTGTCGGCACGCGCCGCCGACGAACTCGCCACGCTGGTCGGGCCCGACGGCACCCCGCCTCCCGCGGCCGGGCGCCGGGCGCCCCGGCGGGGATACCTGATGGCCGCAGTGGCCTGCGGCGCCGCCGTCGCCATCGGCGCCGTCACCCTGTTCGGCCCGCAGGGCGACCCGGCCGGGCCGAGCGGCCACCTAGCCGGGCGGGGCAGTGAGCCGGCCGGAGCGAGCGCGGACACGGACGGCGGCATCAGCGCCGACGAGCCGTACTTCGACAGCACGGCCGAGCTGGAGGGAGCGGCGAACGTGATCGTGCGGGCGCGGCTCGGCTCCGGGCACGAGGAGACCGACGGCGGTGTCCGCACGACGGTGGCCACGGCGAAGGTGGTGGCGACCGCCAAGGGCCGGACACCGGGCGACGCGATCCGGGTGTCCTACACGACCCCGGGTTCCGGGCCCGAGACCGCCGGCCTCACCGCCGACAAGGAGTACGTCCTGCTGCTCGACAGGGGCGAGGGCGGCGACTACGTCCTGGTGAACACCACGCAGGGCTGGTACGAGGTCGAGGGCGGCGCCGCGGTCGCCGCGCAGGACAACGGTGTGGCCCTGAGCCCGGGGGTGCGCAAGGCGCTCCGGCTGGCACCGCAGGGCGGGTGACACGACGCCGGTGCGCCACGGTCGGACCGAGGCGGCCCCGCCGGGGGGGGGGGGCGGGGTGCTTT